>JAZQVJ010000099.1:0-5250 GCA_045631785.1 Eubacteriales bacterium | reverse complement strand
AAAGCCGATATTCAGACAGGGAAAAAGAAAAAATATAAGTGAAAAAACTTTGTTTTCTTGGGATTTCCGTGCGCCCACTCTTGACAATAATAGCAAAGTGTGGTATTATCTTATAATGGTTTATTAGGTTATCAAGGAAAGGTATGATCTTATGGATATCAAAGAACTCTTTGCCAAAAAGGCCGAGCTTCTTGGGAAACCGGTAACGCTTTCCGGCTGGGTGAGAAATCACCGCAAGCAGAAGAAGATGGGCTTTCTCGATTTTTTTGATGGGACGGCGTTTGATCTTCTGCAGCTGATCTACGATGCCGAGGGCGGTGATCCCTCGATGCTGACCACTCTTGCCGAGCTGAAGATCGGCTCCTGCGCCGAGATCACGGGCACCGTGGTCGAGAACGTCAATAACGGGTCGGTCGAGATCCTCCTTTCCGCCATCCGCGTGCTTGGCGACTGCGCCGAGGATTATCCCCTGCAGCCGAAGCGCCACTCGCTGGAGTTTCTCCGTGAGAACGCTTATCTCCGTCCGCGCACCCGCCTTTTCCAGGCAGTCTTCCGTGTCCGCAGCGTGGCCTCAATGGCGATCCACGAGTATTTTCAGGATCGCGGCTATCTCTACGTTCACACGCCCCTTCTGACGGCCAACGATGCCGAGGGGGCAGGGAATACCTTCACCGTCACCACCTTCGATCCCGCCGAGGGTAAGAAGTGTGACTATGCCGACGATTTCTTCGGCCGTCACGCCTCCCTCGCCGTCACCGGTCAGCTCGAGGCCGAGACCTTTGCTCTCGCCTTCAGTAAGGTGTATACCTTCGGCCCCACCTTCCGTGCCGAGAACTCCAACACGCGTACTCACGCGGCCGAATTCTGGATGATCGAGCCTGAGGTCGCGTTTGTCGACCTCCATGGTCTGATGGATATTGAGGAGGACTTCCTGAAATCCATTATCGGCAAGGTCCTTGAGAAGTGCGATTCCGAGCTTGAATTCCTTGAGAAGTACAATAACCTCCCCCTCCGCGAGCGCATGCGCGCCCTCGTCGACTCCGAGATCGTCCGCATCTCCTTCCACGATGCCATCACGATCCTCAAGGAGGCCGATGCCGAGGAGAACTTCACCTTTAAGCCCGAGTATGACGAGGATCTCGCGCGTGAGCACGAGAAATATCTGACCGAGAAGAAGTTCAAATCGCCCGTGTTCGTTTACGATTGGCCGAAGGAATTCAAAGCCTTCTATATGTATCAGAACGATGACGGCAAGACCGTGGCCGCCGTTGACCTTCTCGTCCCGAACGCGGGTGAGCTGATGGGCGGCAGCCAAAGAGAAACACGCTATGACCGTCTTGTCGGCCGCATGAACGAGCTTGGCATTTCGGGTGATGCGATGTATTGGTACTGCAACCTTCGCAAGTACGGCGGCTGCACGCACTCGGGCTTCGGCATGGGCTTTGAGCGTTTCCTGATCTACGCCACGGGCATGGAGAACATCCGTGACGTTATTCCCTATCACAGGACTCCCGGCGCCTGCGACTTCTGATTTCGCGGGTGAATTTTGCGCTCTGCCGCGGAGTCGAACACGACCATGCTCGACGCACGCCATGTGCGCCTTCGCAGTGTCCGCCTCCACGCCATAGCATCAAAATTCCCTCCGCGAAATTCTACCTTTAGCAATTTCTCCTCCCCATTTTGCGCTCTGCCGCGGAGTCGAGAACGACCATGCTCGACGCACATAGCGTATGGCTTTCCATTCCCCCAAAAAACCTTAAGAAAGGCAAGGTGCGCCATGAACAAATGCCAAATACCCGCGGGCTACCGTCCGAAGCTGGATGCGTACGGCACGCAACGCGCGATCTCTCTTATCAAAAAGACCTTCCAGCATGAATTTGCCGCGGCGCTCAATTTGAAGCGTGTATCGGCGCCCCTGTTTGTGACGGGCGCATCCGGCCTGAACGACAACCTCAGCGGCAAGGAGCGCCCCGTGGCGTTCGATATCCCCGCGGTCGGCACCGAGGCCGAGGTGGTCCATTCTCTCGCAAAGTGGAAGCGCCTGGCGCTTCGTCGCTACGGCTTTACCGTCGGCGAGGGGCTTTATACCGATATGAACGCCATTCGTAGGGATGAGGCACTTGATAACGTCCACTCGATCTACGTGGATCAATGGGACTGGGAAAAGGTCATCAATGCCGAGTCCCGCACCGTTGACTACCTGAAAGCCACGGTAACGGCGATCGTGAATGCGATCTGCGACACGGCCGATCGTTTACACGCCGCCTTCCCTCAGCTGCTTCCCTCCCTTTCGCGCGAGGTGACCTTCGTGACCTCGCAGGAGCTTGAGGATCTGTACCCCGACCTTTCGGGCTCCGAGCGCGAGACCGCCTTCCTCCGTGAGCATAAGACCGCCTTTATCATCGGCATCGGCGGTGCGCTTCGTTCGGGCAAGCCGCACGACGGCCGCGCCCCCGACTATGACGATTGGGCGCTGAACGGCGATCTCTTCTTCTTTTGCGATACTCTGGGGCGTGCCCTTGAGATCTCCTCGATGGGGATCCGCGTGGATGCGGCGTCGCTTTCGCGCCAGCTTGCGATCGCGGGCTGCGACGAGCGCCGCGAGTACCCCTTCCACAAAATGCTCCTTGCCGGCGAGCTGCCCCTGACGATCGGCGGCGGCATCGGCCAGTCACGCCTTTGCATGCTCCTGATGGGCTGCGCTCACGTCGGTGAGGTGCAGGTCAGTGTCTGGGATGAGGAAACCGCCCGCATCTGCGCCGAGGCCGGCGTGATGCTTCTCTGATATGGAGCTGACCTCCCCCTCGGTCATCCGTGCTCTGATGAGCGAGGCAGGCATCACCTTCCGCAAGGAATTCGGGCAGAATTTTCTGACGAACCGTGACATTGTGGAAAGGATCGCGGATGCCGCCGCTGAAAGCAGTGACACGCTGATCCTCGAGATCGGCCCCGGCATCGGCTCATTGACGCAAAAGCTGTGTGAGCGTTACGCCAAGGTGGTGGCGATCGAGATCGACCGCGGTCTTATTCCCCTGCTGGGGAAAACGCTTGCCGCCTACGACAACGTGAGGATCGTTGAGGGTGACGTGATGAAGGTCGACCTTGCCGCCCTCATTCGGGAGGAGGCCGAGGGGCGCCCCGTCGCCGTCTGCGCCAACCTCCCCTATTACATTACCACTCCGATCCTTTTGCGCCTCCTCGAAACGCATCTTCCCCTCACCTCGATCACGGTAATGATCCAGAGCGAGGTCGCCGACCGTCTGGCGGCTCCCGCCGGCTCGCCCGACTACGGCGCGATCACAGCGGTGCTCGGCTATTACGGCGAGGTGCGCCGGCTCTTTACCGTAGCGGCAGGGAACTTTATGCCGCCCCCCAAGGTCTCCTCGGCTGTCGTCCGCCTTGACCTGTACCGTGAGCCGCGCTATACCCCCCTCTCGGAGTCCTACCTCTTCCGTGTCATTCATGCGGCCTTCGCTCAGCGGCGCAAAACCCTTGTCAACGCCCTTGCAGGTCCCCTGTCGCTCGACAAGGAGATCTTGACTGAGGCAATTACCTCCCTCGGCCATCCGCCGACGGTGCGCGGTGAGCGCCTTTCGACGGGGGACTTCACCCGCCTTGCCGATCTTCTGTATGAAAAAACAAAAAAGCCTCGTTGAGGCTTTTTTGTTTTTTCACTTGATCTCGACCGTCACGCGCTTACCGCAGGTGTTGGCTGCAGCCTTCATCACACAGCGGATGGCCTTGGCGATCTTGCCGTGGTGGCCGATCACCATACCCGTGTCCTCCTCGGCAACCGAGAGAACAAAGGTGATGTCGTCACCGTCCACGGTCTCCTCGACAGTCACGCTGTCGGGAGTGTCGACGATGGCGCGTGCGATATCGGTCAGGATTTGCTTCAGATCCATGCCGATCCCACCTCTTACCGATTACTCGGCCGAGGCGCTCTTCTTGAGCAGAGCCTTGACGGTGTCGGTGGGCTGAGCACCCTTGGCGATCCAAGCGGCGGCGCGCTCGGCGTCGATCTTGATCTCGGCAGGCGAGGTCATGGGGTTGTAGTAGCCGATCTCCTCGATGAAGCGGCCGTCACGGGGATAACGCTCGTCAGCCACAACAACACGGTAGAAGGGGGACTTCTTTGCACCCATTCTTCTCAGTCTGATTTTAACCATTGCTTTTTCCTCCACAAAGTTGTTTTTTATTTTTTCTTTTATAAAAATCCGATCAGAACGGAATTTTCATCTTGCCGCCGAAGAGTCCTCGCATCTTGCCGGGAGAGGAGAACTGCTTCATCATCTTTTTCATTTGCTCGAATTGCTTCAGGAGCTTGTTGACCTCCTCGACCGAGGTGCCGCTGCCTGCCGCAATGCGCTTGCGGCGCGAGCCGTTGATGACCTCGGAGGGATGCAGTCGCTCCTCGGGTGTCATCGAAAGCACGATGGCCTCAACGCGTGAAAGCTGTCGCTCGTCAAGGTTCATATTGTCGATCGCCCCGGGCTTGACACCCGGCAGCATCCCAAGGATCTGGTTGAGATTGCCCATCTTCCGGAGCTGGCGCAGCTGTACGAGGAAGTCCTCAAGCGAGAAGGTGGCCTCGCGCATCTTGCGCTCCATATCGGCGGCAGTCTTTTCGTCAAAGGCCGCCTCGGCCTTCTCGATCAGCGAGAGAACGTCCCCCATCCCAAGGATGCGGGATGCCATGCGGTCGGGGTGGAATGCCTCAAGGGCTTCCATTCCCTCGCCCGTGCCGATGAACTTGATCGGCCGCCCCGTCACATACTTGACCGAGAGCGCCGCACCGCCGCGCGTATCGCCGTCCATCTTGGTCATGACGACACCCGTGATGTCCAGCTGCTCGTTGAAGGTGGTGGCAACGTCCACGGCGTTCTGACCTGTCATCGAGTCAACGACGAGCAGGATCTCGGTGGGGCCGACCGCCTCTTTAATGCGGCGCAGCTCCTCCATCATATCCTCATCAATATGCAGGCGCCCCGCCGTATCAATAAAGACCATATCGTGCCCGTGCTTTTTGGCATGCTCAACGCCCGCCTTGGCGATCTTCACGGGGTTTGTACCCGTCCCCATGGAAAAGACGGGAACGCCCACGCTCTCGCCCACGATCTTTAACTGATCCACGGCGGCAGGGCGGTACACGTCACACGCGACGAGCAGGGGGTTCTTCCCCTTCTTTTTGAAATGGAGCGAGATCTTACCGGTGTGCGTCGTTTTACCGGCGCCCTGAAGACCGACCAT
>JAZQVJ010000098.1:0-5442 GCA_045631785.1 Eubacteriales bacterium | reverse complement strand
AGGGCAAGGCGGCTCTTGACTCTCTTTTCAGCATCGGGACGGATATCGGCCTTGAAGGCGTCGATTGTGGTACCGGTGTACTTGAAGTAGGTGTCAAGGTCAAGACCCTGGCTCTTGAGACGGTTGTCGTACTGCGAGATCATTTCGTCGATCTCGATCTCGTACATGATTTCGGGAATTTCGCCAACAAGCTTCGAAACGAGAACGTCAACGATCTCATCGTCGGTCTCGCGATCAGTAGCTTCAGCCTTTCTCTTGCTGATTGTTGCCTTAACGTCTGCTTTATATTCAGCAAAGGTTTCAAAATCGGAAACGTCCTTGGCAAATTCATCGTCAAGCGCGGGGAGCTCAGTGGCCTTGATGGCGTGAAGCTTCACAGCGAAGACGGCGGCCTTGCCGGCAAGCGACTTCTCGTGGTACTCGGCGGGGAAGGTGACAGAAACGTCAAAGGCATCGCCGATGGCGTGACCGACGATCTGATCCTCAAAGCCGGGGATGAACTGGCCGCTGCCAAGCTTAAGCTCGTGGCCCTCGGCCTTGCCGCCCTCAAAGGCGACGCCGTCGACACTGCCGTCAAAGTCGATGGTAACGGTATCCTCGATAGCAGCAGGGCGATCGGTAACGTCCACCGTGCGGCCGTTGCGCTCGCGAACACGCGCGATCTCGGCATCAACGTCGGCATCGGTCACGGCCTGCTCGTTGCAAACGGCCTCAATGCCCTTGTAATCGGCAATGGAGACCTCAGGACTTACGTAGACCTTAGCAATGAGGACAAGACCGTTCTCATCGATAGACTCAACGTCGAACTCGGGGCGACCAACGACCGAAAGCTCGGACTCCTTCACAGCGGCCTCGTAGGCGTCGGGGATGCAGGCGTTGACGGCATCCTCGTAAAACACGCCCTTACCGTACAGCTTCTCAATGATGAAGCGAGGGGCCTTGCCCTTGCGGAAGCCGGGAACGTTCATCTTGGCAACGTTCTTTTTGTAGGCGGCGTTGACGGCAGCCTCAAAGGTATCCTTATCGACACCGATCGAGAGCGTGTAAAGATTTTTTTCCGTCAGTTCCTTTTTGATGAGACTCATTGGTTTTTTCCTCCGAAAGATAAGAAATATATTTCATTTTAATATAATCGCAATCAGATAGCCGTATTATTGTACCGCATTCCGGCGGGAATGTCAAGCGATAATTCAAATTTTATGAGGTTTTTCGAGAAAATGCTACCGGGGGAGGATGATGCGGGGAATAAAGTCAATATAATCGGCCGAAATGAGGATGAACTCGATGCCCTCGTGCGTTATGTAGGCAGGGGCGTTATAATTGCCGTGGATATGGCCGAAGTAGCAGCGCTTTACCCCGTATTGCGAAAGGAGCTCGACAAAGCGAGGGACGGCGCGGTCATTCCACACGGGAGGGAAGTGCATAAAGGCGATCGTTTCCTTGCTGCCAAAGCCTTCACATTGCTTCGCCGCCTCAAGGCTGAGGGCAAGGCGGCCTGCCTCACGCGCCACGATCTTATCAAAATCGGCGTCCGTCATCCTTTCGGATACATCCTCCTCCAAGAACCAACCGCGTGTGCCGGCAATGATGTATTCCTCGGTCTCCTTCGCGTTGTTATGCAGGAAGTGAAGCGTGGTGAGGCCCAGCCGTTCTGTGGCCTCCTGCATCTTCTTCATGCTCGACCACCAGAAGTCATGGTTCCCCTTGCCGAGGAACTTGCGCCCGGGGAGAGAATCGAGAAAGCGGAGATCACTCTCGGCCTCCTCAAGCGAAAGCGCCCAGGAGATATCGCCGGGGAGGATCACGTCATCCTCCTCGGTAATGAGGGCGCGCCAATGGCGTTCAAGCTTTTCAACGTACCCGGTCCAACGGCGACCAAAGACCTCCATCGACTTGTTGCATCCTTCCCCCAACGAGAGGTGCAGGTCTGCGATAACGTATGTAGACATAAAGCCTCCCGTGGTATAGGATGGGGTTTTCGCGAGAAAAATAAGAAAGAGGATAAGGGAAAGGAGTGATAAGATGAACGATAAGGAAAACCGCAAGAAGGAGCTCAAGGGCGTGGTTTGCGATGCCTGCCACTGTGTCCATCACGGAGAAAACAATTCGTGCCATGCAAGCGAGATCTCGGTCGGCCCGCACAGTGCCTGCTCGACGAGCGAGACAGTGTGTGCCACCTTCAAGCCGAAGCACGATCCTGTCAAGGATGTGACCGAGGCCTAACGGTGGCTAAGACGGAAGCGCGGAGGGCTCCCTCCGCGTACATATCAGGCCATGCTTGCGAAGGAGAGGACCTCGGCGGCCATTGCCTCAGGGGCGATGGTGGTGCTGTGGAGCACGGGCTTTTCGTCAAGACCGGAGAGAGGGGCGGGGATCGGCGTGCCGGAGGCATCGGCAAGGGCCGTGAGCGCCGCAGTTCCCTCGGGCGCGGCGGTGCCGCGGATGGCCTCGTAGACGGCAGGAGCAAACTTGTAGGGGCTGGCGGTGGAGGCAAGGACAAGCGGCGTCATCTCGCCGGTCGCTGTCCTGTGATGGACTGCCGCGTGATAGCCGACAGCGGTGTGAGTGTCCATCAGATAGCCGTTCTCACGGAAAACACGGGCAATGGCGGCCGCGGTTTCCTCCTCGTTGCAGCAGTACCCGGAGAAGGACTCGCGGATTTTTGCGATTTCTTCTTCTGCCAAAGAATAAACTCCGTTTTCCTTCAACATTTTCATGTAGTTTGCTGTCTTTTCGGCACCCAGAGTGAGATAAAGCAGGCGCTCAAGGTTGCTTGAAATGAGGATATCCATCGAGGGCGAGACGGTCATATGGAAGTGGCGGTTGCGGTCGTAGGTGCCGGTTGCGAGGAAGTCGGTAAGAACGTTATTGCTGTTCGAGGCACAGACAAGACGGCCGAGTGGAACGCCCATTCGTTTGGCAAGATAAGCGGCAAAAATGTTGCCGAAGTTGCCGGTGGGAACCGCAATGTCGAGAGGCTCTCCCATCGCAATATGACCGGCGTTCACCATATCGCAGTAGGCCGAAACATAATACGCGATCTGCGGTGCAAGACGGCCCCAGTTGATCGAATTGGCGCTTGAGAGAAAGACGCCCTTGCCGTCCAGCTCCTCGGCGATGGCGGCATCCGAGAAGATGCACTTGACGCCGGTCTGGGCATCGTCAAAGTTGCCAAAGATGCCGCGCACGCCGACATTTTTGCCCTCCTGCGTGATCATCTGGAGCTTCTGTATGCGGCTGACACCATCGGTGGGATAGAAAACGAGGATCTTAACACCGCCAACGTCGCGGTAGCCCTCAAGGGCAGCCTTGCCGGTATCGCCGGAGGTGGCGACGAGGATGAGGGCGGTGCGTGTTTCCCCCGTCTTTTTAAGGGCACGGGAGAGGAGGCGCGGCATGATCTGGAGTGCCATGTCCTTAAAGGCAGAGGTCGGACCGTGCCAAAGCTCAAGGGAATAGATCCCGCCGCCGATCGGGCGGATGGGCGCGGCACCACCGGGGAAGCGCGCCTCGCTGTATGCCTCGCGGCAGTCGGCAAGCAGCTCCTCCTCGGTGTAATCCGAGAGATAGAGAGAAAGGATCCGTGCGGCGCGCTCGGGATAGCTCATGGCGCTGAGCGCGCTAAGATCCGCGTGAGTCAGGGCGGGGATGCTTTCGGGCATATAGAGGCCGCCGTCGGGCGCAAGACCGTTTTTGATGGCGACGGCGGCGCTGACCGCCTCGCCGTTTCTGCTTCTGGTGCTTTGGTACTTCATAATTCTTCCTGTCTTATCAAATATTTGCCGAAAAAGGCTTCGGCATTTTTATAAAAAAACTTGCGAATGAGGGTATCCTTATAGTTAAGCCTTGCCATTTCATCTGCTAAGGCAAGGAGATCGCGTGTATTCGTAAGGTCCGCAGGGGTGGCCTCAATGCCGTCAAGGTCTGTGCCGATGGCAACGGCATCCTCGCCGCCCAGCGAAAGAAAATGCTCAAGATGACGCAAAAGATCGGCCGAGGTAGCGGTGCTTTTTTCCGTCAGGTGCTGTGGGCAGAGCGATAGCCCGCAAAGGCCGCCTGAGGTAAGAAGGGTGGTGAATTGATCGTCACTGAGATTGCGGGTGTGATGACATACGGCACGGGAATTGGAGTGTGTGGCAAGGAGAGGACGGCCACGGCCCGACGAGACCTCGGCAACCTCGGCAAAGGTGGCCTCCGAGGCGTGAGAGAGATCGGGGAGGATCCCGAGCGAGAAGCAATCCGAAAGGATCTCCTTGCCAAAGGAGGTAAGACCGTCGGCGGTATCGTGGGCGCCTCCGATGCAGGTGGTTCCACTCCAAGTCAGGGTGAGGATACGCACCCCATGCCGATAGAGGATGGGAAGGCGGTCGCGCCGGCCTGCAAGAAGGCGGGCATCCTCTACCGAAAGAATGACGGAAAAATCGGGAGAACGGTAGGGCGCGAGCGCCGCAAGCAGGTGATCCCGCAGGGGGAAGAACGTGTAGTAGGCTTCGTCATCCGACAGCCAAGGTCGGCAAAACAGGGCATAATTGCGCGTGATCCTTGAGTAGCACGCGTTGTCGGCAGCAGAAGCACCGAGGGTGGGTGCGGTAAAGGGTAAACCGTTAAAATAGAGAGCGAGCGCGGTATCGACGTGCAGATCAAAAATCTCCATAGCATCCCCCTTTTGCCAACAGTTTATGCGGAAAATGCGTTTTGGATATGCACGATCCTTTCAACGCGGCTCCTGCCGCGACGGTCAGGCGGGAGGAGATAGACCTCGATGACGTCCATGCGGACGTTGCCGCGCCAGCCAAGCCTTTTTACGTAGGCACGTGCCGCCAGCGAGAGGTTGCGTTGCTTGGCGGTATCGACAGCCGCCGAGGGAGAGCCGTAGGGCGATGGCTCGCCGTAAGAGCGTGTGCGCGCTTTCACCTCGCAGATAGCGAGCGTGCGCCCCCTTTTGGCTATGATGTCGATCTCCTTGCGGTAAAAGAACCAATTGCGTTCAAGAATACGGTAGAAGCGGCGCCGAAGATACCGCGCGGCGGCGCGTTCGCCGAGATCTCCGCGCTGCTTTCTGATCGTTTTTTCCTTCATTTCTCGAGAAATTTCAAGAAGGTACGGCGGTGGATCGGGGTGGGGCCGAAGCGGCGGACAGCCTCCATGTGGGCGGCAGTGGGATAGCCCTTGTGTCCGGCGATCCCATACTCCGGGTAGAGCTTGTCGTGGTCAAGGCACAGACGGTCTCTTGTAACCTTGGCGAGGATCGAAGCGGCCGAGATCGAGGAGGAGAGAGCATCGCCCTTGACGATGCCGACGGCGGGGATCGGGATATTCTTCACCGTGTTCCCGTCGATAAGAGCAAAATCGGCGGCCGGGGAAAGGCCGAGGATAGCACGGCGCATAGCCAACATCGTGGCGCCGGGAATATTGTATTCGTCGATCTCCTCGGGGCTTGCC
>JAZQVJ010000097.1:0-5336 GCA_045631785.1 Eubacteriales bacterium | reverse complement strand
GTACGCCTTCGCAGTGCCCCCCGACAAACCGATGCATCGATTTTCCCTCCGCGATCCTCGCGGGCGAAAACCGCGCCTCGCTTCGCCGTGGCGATAAGTCCGGCTCCCCCCGAAACTACCGCTTGCATTCTCTCCCTGTTTGTGATACAATGATACTAACCCAACAAGGAGGACCCTTATGCTTGAAGTATTAAATCTAACCAAGGTCTATAAGACCAAAGGCGGCGTTGACGTTGCGGCGCTCGACGGCGTTTCTCTCCGCTTCCCCGAGCGCGGCATGGTTTTTCTGCTCGGTAAGAGTGGTAGCGGTAAGTCCACGCTCTTGAACGTTTGCGGTGGTCTTGATGCCCCCACCTCGGGCGAGATCATCGTCAAGGGGCGCTCGAGCCGTGATTTCACGCAGAGCGACTTTGACAGCTACCGCAACACCTTCATCGGCTTTATCTTCCAGGAATACAACATTCTGAACGAGTTCTCGGTCGAGGATAACATCGCCTTAGCCCTTGAGCTCCAAGGCAAGCCGAAGGACAAGGAGGCCGTGACCGCACTCCTCGAGGAGGTCGACCTCACCGGCTACGCCAAGCGCAAGCCGAACACCCTGTCAGGCGGTCAGAAGCAGCGTATCGCCATCGCCCGTGCGCTCATCAAGTCGCCCGAGATCATTATGGCCGACGAGCCGACGGGCGCGCTTGACTCGAACACCGGTAAGCAGGTTTTCGATACCCTCAAAAAGCTCTCGCGCGATAAGCTTGTCATCGTCGTTTCGCATGACCGCGAGTTCGCCGAGCAGTACGGCGACCGTGTCATCGAGCTGAAGGACGGCAAGATCCTCTCGGACGTCACAAAGACCGTTGAGGAGCAGACCTCGCTCTCGGAGAACGTCAGTGCCATCGGGCAGACGCTCACCGTCAAGCGCGGCTCCGACCTCACCGATGCCGACTTTGAAAAGATCCGCACCTTCTTAAAGAGCACCGACCGTGACGTCGTGATCACGGGCGGCGAGCAGGAGGTCCGTGCCTTCCGCGAGGTGACGCGCATCACCGACGGCGGCGGCCAGGAGGTCTTCCGCGATACCGACGAAGCTGTCATCGACAAAAAGGCCTATACCGAGGAGGACAGCCGCTTCATCCGGTCGAAGCTCCCCCTCCGCCACGCCGCCCGCATCGGTCTTGCGGGGCTTAAGACCAAGCCCTTCCGCCTGGCCTTTACCGCCTTCCTCTGCACGGTGGCGTTCATCCTCTTTGGCCTGCTTTCCACCCTCGTCTTCTACGACAGCGAGTCGACCTTCCGTGAGACGCTTTCGGATTCGCACTACAAGCTTCTCCGTATTGAGAAGCAGTACCGCACCCACGAGAAACAGTACGAGTACGGCGAGCTGGTGCGCGAATACGAGTCGCTCGGTCAGCGCGCGATGCTGAGCGCTGCCGACGTTGCCGCCCTTTCGAACGCCCTTGGCGCTAAGGCCTTCGGCGCGATGGAGGCCGACATTTCGGTGTCGGTACAGCAGACCTCCTCGTATTATCTCTCGGACATCTCCTGGGCAGCTGCACCGACCGATGCCTCGATGCTCGGCACGCTCCTCGGCGCGATGCCCGCGGCAAAGGATGAGATCGTGATCTCCTCCTACCTGGCCGACGCCTTTATCAACAATAAGGTACAGCTCTCGGACGGCGACTATCTGAACGTCAATGCACGTCAGGACCTCCTCGGCAAAAAGCTTTCGCTTGACCTGACGAACGCTTCGAGCGATGACGATGTTTATAAGATCGTCGGTATCTTCGAAAGTGCCGACGTCCCCGCGAAGTACGAGGCCCTGAAGGACACCGCCTCGAGCGACCGCGATCTGCGCTATGAGCTTGAGCAGTGGCTGACCGACGGCACCTCCTCCCTCGTGCTCGTTCACGAGGATACCCTCGAGGCGATGGCCGACCGCTTCTACTGGTACAGCGGCAACGGCTCCTTTGAGGGGCGTGATATCTTCGTGGCCGACTATAGGGGTGAGTATCCCTCCGATCAGTGGTCGAACGGCTATTACGCATCGGTCGAGGGCGCGACCGGCCTTATCTACTTCACCGAGGGCAAGAACACGCTCGCGGCCGGCGAGGCGCTCATCTCCATGCCCTCCTTCACCGGCTATTTCGGATTCCTTGTGGACTCCCTGCGCCCTGCACAGGTGGAGTATAACCGCTGGGCATACGAGGAGGCCATCCGCATGGCGCAGGGGGAGATCCCGAACGCTGCGGAGATCGCCGACTCCTGGTATAATAGCTGGAATATGAGCTGGGACGGGGAGCACTACTACTTCAATGCCGTGGCTCCCGGTGACCCGCTGTACGAGGCCTATTCGACGGTATTCGCCGTGATGACCGAGGATGAGCTTCTCCGCTACTATGGCGACTCCAATCATACCCTCCTTCACAATGCGCTGGTGGATGAGGGAGTCGAGAGTGAGGCCGCGTGGACACTGATCAGCGATTGGCAGCAGTACCTCGAAGGCAGCAGAGGTGAGGGCGAGGATGCCGTCACGCCGCCCGTCGAGGGGCAGGTTGGCTACGCCGTCTATACCGAGCTGGCTACCTATTATGAGAACTACAAGCTGGGGCTCGGCGCCCTCTGGTACTCACCCATCAAGAGCGAGGTCATCGCCGCGATCGAGGAGGTCGTGGGCATCCGATACAACGAGTACGATCTCCTTGCTATGTGGGAGGGCACCTACGGCACCGACGATACCCCCGATTACACCGCGAGCAACACGCACCTCGCCGCCGCCTATGCCGATTTCTCCACCGCCTATGACGTCTACAGTGCCTACCTTGCCGAGATGGAGGAATTTGAGGAGCTGGATAGGCTTTGGGGTGTCGCAGTGGATCTTTCAAACAATTGGATCTACGACGATACGATGGGAGAGAATGGCGACTGGCGGGAGCCCACCGCCGCTGAGCGTACCGCGATGATCGCCGAGCTTTTAGCCGGGTACCGCGCGATGTCGGCCGATCCCTATATCGCCAAGTTTAAGCTCTTCGACCGGGATATGGCTCAGGCCTACGGCACTGAGAAGAGCTACACCGTCGTCGGTGTCTTTGACAACAGCGACTACGGCACGCGCTTCTACCTGCCGGCTGCCGATGCCGACGCCTTCTATGCCGATCAGGTGAGCCGCCTCCCCTATCACTGGACGAGCGAAACCAAGTATCAAAAGGGTGAGAACGATATCTTCTCGACGATGTTCGTCGCCTACGACCATTCCGAGGGCGCGACCGACTTCTTTACGACTATGTACGTCGACCGCGAGGTGTACGGTGACAGTGACACGAACTTCGCTATCGTGAGCGACCTTGCCGCGACCTTCACGATGGTTGATTCGATGGTCTCTCAGTTCAAGCAGATCTTCCTGTACGTCGGCCTTGTGATGGCCGCCTTCTCGGCGCTCCTTTTGTCGAACTTCATCTCGGTGTCGATCTCACACAAGCGCCGTGAGATCGGTATTCTCCGCGCCGTCGGCGCCAGAAGCCTTGACGTCTTCAAGATCTTCTTCTCCGAGTCCTTCTTCATCACCGCGATCTGCATTGTGCTGTCGGTCACGGGCAGTGCCATCATCTGCAGCGTCGTCAACGGCATCGTCAATGAGCTGCTCGGCGCCTCGCTCTTCGTCTTCGGCATCCTCTCGGTCGCCGTTCTGCTTGGCGTCGCACTCCTGACCGTAGTCGTTGCGACCTTCCTGCCGGTCTACAACGCGGCGAAGAGGAAGCCGGTCGATTCGATTCGCTCTCTCTGATCTCGCGGGCTAAAATCGCGCCTCGCTCCGCCGTGGAGCACAACCATGCTCGACGTACCCTTGTACGCCTTCGCAGTGCCCCCCGACAAACCGATGCATCGATTTTCCCTCCGCGATCCTCACGGGTGAAAATTGCGCCCTGCACCCCTTCGGAGCACAACCGTGCTCGACGTACCCTTGTACGCCTTCGCAGTGCCCCGAAGGGGCACAGTGCATCAAAATTTCCACGGCATCAGCCTGCTTGCAGACGGTGCTCAAAACAAAAACCCCGATAAGCGCATGCTTATCGGGGTTTTTATTGCCTTTATCAATAGTTTTCTTTACGAACCTCGAAGTAGCTCTTCGGGTGTGCGCAGACGGGGCAGACCTCGGGGGCCTTCTTACCGATAACGAGGTGGCCGCAGTTGCGGCACTCCCACATGGTTTCCTCAGCCTTCTCAAAGACCTTCTGCATCTCAACGTTCGAAAGCAGAGCGCGGTATCTCTCCTCGTGCGACTTCTCAATGGCGGCCACGGCGCGGAACTTCCAAGCGAGCGCGGTGAAGCCCTCCTCCTCGGCCTCACGGGCAAAGGTGTCGTACATATCGGTCCACTCGTAGTTCTCGCCCTCGGCGGCAGCCAGGAGGTTCTCGGCCGTCGTGCCGATGCCCTTCAGCTCCTTGAACCACATCTTGGCGTGCTCTTTTTCGTTGTTTGCCGTCTGCTCGAAGATGGCGGCGATCTGCTCGTATCCCTCCTTCTTCGCAACCGATGCAAAGTAGGTGTACTTGTTTCTTGCCTGGCTCTCGCCCGCAAAGGCGGCGGCGAGGTTGGCTTCGGTTTTCGTGCCTTTCAGCTCTTTGGCCATGGGTGTATCCTCCGTAAATAAAATTTTTTAAGATCGGTAGTTTTGCGTGGCGAGGCAGTCGGCGCAGACCCCCTCAACGATCAGAAGCAGCTCGTCAACACGGAAGCCTTGCGGCGCGGGGCGGGGAAGTGCCTCCTCCCGTGGAATATCGCCGAAGGCACCGCAGGAATGGCAATAGTAATGCCCGTGATCGGTCACCGTGCCGTCAAAACGGCTGGCACCTCCGGGGGTTGGCAGGCGGAGGATCTCGCCGTCATCGGCCAGGACCGAGAGATTGCGGTAGACCGTGCCAAACCCGATCCTCGGTCGGATGGCGCGGGCGCGCTCGTACACCGTTTCCGCAGTCGGATGGTCGTGGCATGCGGCAAGGATCGTGCGGATCAGCTTGCGCTGGGACGTATCGCGGCGTGCGTGTTCCTTTCCCATGGGAGCGTCCTCCTTCTTGTAGTTTAGCCACTTCTTCTATGTTACTAATAGCAGTATACGCTAAATTTACAAAAAAATCTGTGACCAAGTCACAAAAACGAGAAAAATTCTTAATTGTGATCCGGTCACGGAAAGTGCGGACGAAATGGGGTATACTGAAAATAGAAAAAGCAAAAGAAAGGAAAACGCTATGAAACCCATGCATCTCAATGAAACGAACTTTGAGGCCGAGGCCCTCCGCGCCTCGGTGCCCGTGCTGATCGACTTTTACGCCGATTGGTGCGGTCC
>JAZQVJ010000096.1:0-11387 GCA_045631785.1 Eubacteriales bacterium | reverse complement strand
AGGAAGTGAAGAACCCGTTCTACATGCTCTTCGACCAGCCTTCCGTATACGACGGCATCTTCGAGGACTTCGGTCTCGATGCCTCCGCGGCGCGCATCATCAACGGCCATGTCCCCGTCAAGGTCAAGGACGGCGAGGATCCCGTGGGGGTTCTTGCCCGCAATGGCGGCAAGGATCTCGGCGCGGCCGGCGTCGCTCGGACCGATGGCGTCGACCGCCGCCTCGACGACACCGAGGTGCGACACGTCAAGGACGTAGGCGGCGTCGATCAGCGCAAGGCTCTCGGCGGCAAGACGGACGACCTCGGAAAGAGCAACGGCATCAAGATCGCCGATGCACTCAAGGCCGGTCTGCCCGATCTCACGGAAGGCGTGCGTGCCGCGCGAGAGGCGGAACACGTTCTCGTTATAATAGACCTTCTCGACCGTGCCGGGGGCCGGGCGGCAGTTCTTGACGATCGAGAGGGTAACGTCGGGCTTCAGGGCCATGAGCTTGCCGTCGGTATCGGTAAAGGTGATGACACTGTCCGACACGAGGAAGGCCTTGTTGCGGACGTAGAGGTCGTATTCCTCAAAGCGGCTCATGCGGAAGGGCGTGTAGCCGTAGCTCCCGTACAGCTCGCGGAGCGAGAGCGCGACGGTTTCCTCGTATTTCAGCACGTTATCCGAAAGCTTCATTTCTTCTCTCCCTCAAGGGCTTGGCGGTAGCCGCCCGTCCCGTACATCAGGCATTTGTTGACACGGCAGATCGTGGCCGTGGAGGCCCCGGTCTTCCCCGCGATCTCCTGGTAGGACTTCCCCTCCCCGAGCATCACGGCGACCTCATAGCGCTGGGAAAGATCGCGGATCTCGCGGACGGTGCAAAGGTCCTCGAAGAGCGCGTAGCACTCGTCAAGCGACGATAGCCGCAAAATGGCCTCAAAGAGCCGATCGGCGGCAGGCGTATGCAAAGCTTCCATAAGGATCTCCTTAGGTTTTGTGATTACTCCGATATTTTATCACGCTAAAGCGGTAAAGTCAAGGGGTTTTTATGAAAAAATGAAGATTTTTCGAAAAAAATTCCCCGTTCCGCGAGGGAACGGGGAATGAGGGTATTACTGAAGGCGCGTTGCGAGGTGGCGGTAGACCGCGTCACCGATCTGCTTGCGGCCGGCGTTGGTCGGGTGGACGCCATCCGACTGCACCGCATTCTCGATCGGGGCGTGGATGTTGCCACCCGCGATGTCGGTGGG
This sequence comes from Eubacteriales bacterium, assembly GCA_045631785.1. GTDB lineage: Bacteria > Bacillota > Clostridia > Oscillospirales > CAG-272 > UBA1740. Next base: position 10,156 of record JAZQVJ010000096.1, on the reverse strand, counting down.
GTAAGCGTTCTCGGCGTCAAACTGACCGGTAAGACCGATGACCGACACGAAGGAGGTATACTTCGCACTGTTGGCGATGTCCTCGTAGACCTCGGCGAAGTCGTAGACGACGCTCATCTTCTCGAAGTAGTTCCACTGCGTACCGTAGACCTTGCCCATACCGTCACGCGAGGGGAGCGTCATGGTCACGAGCGACACGTGGCAGCTCGGATAGTCCTTGTGGATCGCGTCGATAAGGGCGGTGGCCGCTTCCTTGAACTGCTTCGGGGTATAGTTGTGGTGGTTCCAGCCGAGGAAGATAACGATCTCATCAATGCTCTCGGCCCCCTGCGCCTCGGCGTAGGCCTTGAAGTCGACCTTGCCGGTCGCCGTGTTCCAAAGGGGATTGCGGTCAGCGGCCGCCGGGCTGGTGTAGGCGAAGCTTGCCAGCTCGGTGTCACCGCTATGGTGCGCGAGCGTGCCGCCCGTCGCGGGCAGTGCCGAGCAATACTCGCTAATATCACCGTTCGCCGCGATGCAGATGAGCTTCAGACGGCTGTTGGCCTTGTCGATCTCCTCAATCTTCCAAAGCTGTGTTTTACCGTTGCCGAGATCCTGCGAATAGACCGAGTGACGAACGAGCTGAGCCCACTCGGTATCGGTCAGGCTGACGGTGACGTAGCACATATAGCTGCTGCCGGAGGCGGCACTCATATAGGTGGTATAGCCCCATCCGCCGTAGCCCTCGTAGCGGACCTCGGTGCCGGGCACGTCACGCGTGCCGAGGAAGTTAACGTTGGTAACACCCGCGGCGGTCAGGCGATCGTAGAGCTGCTGTACCCAGGTGTAATTTCCGTCGTTCAGATTGGGAGCCGTGATCGAGTCGCCGAGGACGAGGATGTTCTTGGTCGAGGCGGGCGACTTGGGCGCTGCGACGACGTTCAGGACCACGGTGTCCTCGTCGAGCACTTGGCCGAGGTTATCGCGCACGGCGATCTTGAGGGTGTGGGTGCCGATGTCGGCAGCGACGGGCTTATAGACGTACTTTTTGCTGTAATTCGAGCCGAGGTTCTTGCCGTCGAGGAAGGAGAGCTCATAAGCGTAGAGGTCGCTGTCAAGGCACTTGGAGATGCCCTTGTAGAAGAGCTCAAAGGTATCGCCGACCACAAGGTCATATTTGGCGGGAAGCTGCAGAAGATCCACGTCTTCTTCCTCCTCTTTCTCGGAAGCGTTGAGATCAAAGATCTCGCGGGTGCCGCAGTCAAAGGTGATATCGGGGTTCGTCGGCGCGTATTCTGCCAATTGGACGGACAGCTTATCGTTGCTCCCGGAGGTATAATAGAAGGTATGGGAGTATATAGGCTTCGATGCGAGGTTATAGTCGGTATGGGTTTCGTTCGCGATCTTGTACTCATCGTTCCGCGAGGGCGATACGCGAACCGTGCTGTCCACCGGCACGTTGAAGCCGAGGATGAAGATGTCGTTCTCGCCGATTTCGGCAAGATCCGAGGCGGGGATCTCAAGCTCGATCACGTAATCGTCGGTGCCGTTGGTCACAAGCTCAACCGAGTAGCGCTTCACAAGCTCGGTTTTGCTTTTGTAGATATCAATGTTCAGTGTCGTGGTCACGCCGACCGAGAGGGCGTTGCCGGCCTCACGGGGATGGAAGGAGAATTGGTTGAGGTGGATCTTGACGATCTTGTCAGCACCGCCGAACATGACCGCCTTGGTCATCGGGCAGGTCCACCCCGTGATGGCCGCGGCGCCATTGGGGACGGCCTTCGTGCTTTCGCCGCCGTCCTTGACCGTCGAATTGGCAATGGTTTCGGTCTTCACAAAGGCGTTGACGATCATATTGACGCGCTCAATGAGGGTTTCCCATTCCTCGCCCGCAGGAGCGCCGGAGCCGCCCGTGCCGTTTTGGCCGTTCGTCACGGTGAACTCGGCACAGGAACCGTCCGAGAAGAGGATGCGCCAGGTGTCGATAAGCCCGTTGGTGGACACTTTCGTGCAGGACTCCACCGTGGGGGCAGTGACAGAGGTTCCGGAGCCGCCCGTGCCGTTCTGACCGTTGGTGACCTTAAACTCGGCCACGGAGTCATCCGAGAAGGTGATGCGGTAGGTATCGACAAGACCTACGGTCTTGACCTTTTCACAGGATTTAACGGTGATTGAGGCACCGGGGGCGCCGGGAGCGCCGGGGGCGCCGTTCTTACCGTCTTCACCGTCGACGCCGTCGGCACCGTCAGCGCCGTCAGCGCCGGGGGCACCGTTCGTCACGGTGTACTCCACGGTGGAGTCATCCGAGAAGGTGATGCGCCAGGTATCGACAAGACCCTCGGTCTTGACCTTTTCGCAGGACACCACCGTGGGTGCCGCCGCCTGGGGCGTGGTCGTATCGTCGCCACTGCTTTCGCCGCCCATGATGCTCGAAAGATCGCAGGAGGTCAGGAGCATCGAGCAGAGCAGGAGCATGGCAATGACGAGAAGGGAAATTCTCTTTTTCATAGCTGCCTTTCCGATCGCCCTTGAGGGCGACCATTTCATAATTTTCTCTCAAGGGACTGCGATGAGCAACCCCACAGAGAGTGCCTTGATACCACTTAATTTTAACACAAACACCTATGTTCTGTCAAGCGAGGCGCGGTTTTTCGTCGTTTTGCCCAAAGTACATTCGCGGCGGTTGAAAGGGTATACAAAAAAAGCCGCTTTGGCGGCTTTTTGGGGGGAGCTTATCGCCGTTTTAGCCTGCGAGGGGCTCGTGGAGATAAAATTGATGCATCGGTTTGTCGGGGGGCACCGCGAAGGCGTACAAGGGTACGTCGAGCACGGTTGTGCTCCCCGGCGAAGCGAGGCGCAATTTTAGCCTGCGAGGGGGCGCGGAGATAAAACGGATGAGAAGGTCCGTGGACGGGGGCTGCGAAGGCGACCATGGCGGTCGTCGAGCATGGTTGCCCTCGGCCGCGGAGCTTATCGCCGTTTTAGCCCGCGAGGGAGCGCAGTGGAGAAATTCCGCAAGACAAGGCGCACCGCAGAAAGCAAGGCGCAGGCGTACTAAGCGTACGTCAAGCCGCTTTGGAGGAGCAACGAAGTATTGTGGAATTTATGCCTGCGCCAAGGTGGAGGCGATGACGGCCTTGATGGTATGCATCCGATTCTCCGCCTCGTCAAAGACGATCGAGGCCTCGCTCTCAAACACCTCGTCGGTCACCTCCATACAGGTAAGACCGAATTTCTCGTGGATCTGTTTCCCGACGGTCGTGCCGAGGTCGTGGAAGGCGGGCAGGCAGTGCATAAAGCGGCACTGCGGGCCTGCGTTCTCCATCAGCTCACGCGTGACGCGGTAGGGGGTGAGGTCGCGGATGCGCTCCTCCCAGACACTGTCGGGCTCGCCCATCGACACCCAGACATCGGTGTAGATGACGTCGGCGCCGCGGGTGGCCTCGATCGGATCCTCGCAAAGCTCAATGACGGCACCCGTCGTCTTTGCGATGGCGCGGCACTCGGCCACGAGGGCGGCATCGGGGAAGTATTTCGCAGGGGCGGCGGCAACGAAGTGCATGCCCATTTTGGCACAGCCGACCATGAGGGAGTTGCCCATGTTATAGCGCGCATCGCCCATATAGACGAGCTTTTTGCCGGGGAGTGCGCCAAGATGCTCGCGGATCGTCAGGAAGTCGGCAAGGATCTGCGTCGGGTGGAACTCGTTCGTCAGGCCGTTGTAGACCGGCACGCCGGCGTACTCGGCCAGCGCCTCGACGATCTCCTGGCCAAAGCCGCGGTACTCGATGGCGTCAAACATACGGCCAAGCACGCGGGCGGTGTCGGGAATGCTCTCCTTCTTGCCGATCTGCGAGCCCTGCGGATCGAGATAGGTGGGGTGCATGCCAAGGTCGGCGGCGGCGACCACAAAGGCGCAGCGCGTGCGCGTTGAGGTCTTTTCAAAGATGAGGGCGATGCTCTTGCCCTCGCACAGACGGTGGGGGATGCCCGCCTTCTTCTTTGCCTTGAGGTCGGCGGCGAGGTCAAGCAGCCCCGCGATCTCCTCGGTCGTAAGATCGAGAAGCTTCAGGAAGCTTTTGTTCTTCAGTTGCATCATTCTACTCCTTTCGCGGCGGCGGCGAGGATCACCGAAAGGGCCTCGTCGAGCAGCGCGTCATCAATATTCAGGGGGGGCAGGAGCCGCACCTTGGTCTTTGCCGTCAGGCAGAGGACGCCGGCGGCCATGCAGTCGGCAACCACCTCGGCGGCCGGGCGGACGGTTTCGATCCCTACCATAAGGCCAAGGCCTGTGACCGAGAGGATGCCGGGGGCGCCCACGAGGCGCTCCCTGATATGCTCGCCCTTCCGGCGGACGGCGGCGAGGAGGGCATCGTCGATCCGCGAGAGGATCGAGAGGGCCCCGGCCGAGGCGATGGGGTTACCGCCAAAGGTCGAGCCGTGATCCCCATAGCCAAGCACCCCGGCCACACGCTCACTCATAAGGCAGGCGCCGATCGGCAGACCGCCGCCAAGCCCCTTGGCCGTTGTCACGACGTCGGGCTCGAGGCCGTAGTGCATATACGAATAGAGGGCGCCCGTGCGGCCGTTGCCGGTCTGCACCTCGTCCACCATCAAGAGGACGTCGCGCGCGTGGGCGGCGGCCTCGACGGCGCGAAGATACTCGCCGGGGAGGGCAATGACGCCGCCCTCGCCCTGCACACATTCCAGAAGGACGGCGGCGACGGGATATTCGTCAAGTATTCTTGTCATTTCCTCGATGTTCCCCGCCTCTGCGTGAATAAAGCCGGGGGTAAGAGGGGTAAAGAGCTTATGGAAGTGATCCTGCCCCGTGGCGGCGAGCGTCGTCAGGGTGCGGCCGTGGAAGCTCTGACGGAGGGTGACGATCACGCCCTCCGCGATGCCGCGCTTGTCGGCGGCGTACTTGCGTGCCACCTTGATGGCACATTCATTGGCCTCGGCCCCCGAATTCCCGAAGAAGATGCGTGCCATCCCGGTACGGGTGCAGAGCGCTTCGGCAAGGCGGGCGCAGGGCTCGGTGTAATAGAGGTTCGAGGTGTGCGATACCTTCATAAGCTGTTCGGTGACGGCTTGACACCAGACGGGATCGGCGTGGCCGAGGGCGGTGACGCCGATGCCCGAGCCCATGTCGATATAGCGGCGCCCCTCGGTATCGTACAGCAGCGAGCCCTCGCCGCGCTCGATCTCTACCGGAAAGCGCTTGTAGGTCGCGGCGACGTAGGTATCGTCAATCGTTTTGAAGCTCATCCCTTATCTCCCTTGACCATCGTGCCGGCACCCTCGTCGGTCAGGATCTCCATTAAGATCGAGTGAGAGATGCGGCCATCCATAATGATGACGTTCTCAACGCCGCGCTCAATGGCCTCAATGCAGCAATCCACCTTCGGTATCATGCCGCCCGAGATAACGCCCTCCTCATAAAGGGCCTTGGCGCCCTCTACGGTGATCTCGGGGATGAGGGTGGTGGGATCGTCCTTATCGCGGAGGATCCCTGCGATGTCGGTCATCATAATCAAGCGCTCGGCGCCGAGCGCCCCCGCGATGTAGGCGGCGGCGGTATCGCCGTTGATGTTGTAGGTGTTGCCGTCCTTATCGCAGCCGACGGTCGAGATGACGGGGATATACCCCTTCTCAAGAAGGTCGGTGACGGGCTTGATGTGGATATTGGTGATCTTGCCGACGTAGCCGAGCTTTTCGTTCTTCATTTCGGCTTCGATGAGGCGGCCGTCGATGCCCGAGATGCCCATGGCCTTACCGCCGCGGCTCTCAATGAGGTTGACGAGCGTCTTGTTGACCTTACCGGCCAGCACCATCTGCACGATGTCGACGGTTTCCTTATCGGTGACGCGGAGGCCGTCCACAAAGACAGGCTCCTTGCCGAGCCTCGCCATGACGTCCGAGATCTCGGGGCCGCCGCCGTGCACCAGCACGACCTTGACGCCGACGAGCCAGAGAAGGACGATGTCCTCCATGACCTGCTGCTTTAAGGTTTCGTTGATCATCGCGTTGCCGCCGTACTTGACGACGACGATCTTGCCGTTATAGCGGCGGATATAGGGGAGCGCCTGACAGAGGATCTCTGCCCTCTCGGCGTTGGATACTTCTTCGTACATGATATCTCCTTACGTGCGGTAATCGCCGTTGATCTTGACGTAGTCGTAGGTCAGGTCGCAGCCCCACGCGGTGGCCGAGGCCTCGCCCATCCCGAGGGTAACAAGGATCTCGATCTCCTTCGCAAGGAGAACCTTCTTCGCGATCTCCTCCGAGAAGTCAACGCCGGCGCCGTCACGGCAGACCTCGACCTCACCGGCGGCCGAACGGAAGGTAACGCCGACCTTCGTCACGTCAATGGGGGCGCCGGCATAGCCGAGGGCGCAGAGAACGCGCCCCCAGTTGGCGTCCGAGCCGAACATCGCGGCCTTGACGAGGGACGAGCAGATGACGCTCTTGGCGCAGGTCTTGGCGGTCGCCTCGTCGGGCGCACCGTCAACGCGGCACTCGAGAAGCTTGGTGGCGCCCTCGCCGTCCCCGGCGATGCGGCGGCAGAGGTCGGTGGTGACGGTGTTGAGGGCGCACATAAAGGTCGAGAAGTCCTCGCCCTCGGCGGTGATCTCGGCGTTGCCGGCCGCGCCGTTCGCCAGAACGACGACCATATCGTTCGTCGAGGTATCGCCGTCGATCGAGATCATGTTGAAGGTCGAGGCGACGTCGGTCGAGAGGGCCTTCCTCAGCATGGCGGGGGAGATGGCGACGTCACTCGTCAGGAAGACGAGCATCGTGGCCATGTTCGGGTGGATCATGCCGCTGCCCTTGGCGATGCCGCCGAGGTGGCAGGTCTTGCCGCCGACGGTAAACTCCACGGCGACCTCCTTTTTGGCAACGTCGGTCGTCATGATGCCCTCGGCGGCCGATGCGCTGCCGTCCTCCGACAGCGACTCGATGAGCGCGGGGATGCCCGCGGCGATCGGCTCGATGGGCAGGGGCTGACCGATGACACCCGTCGAGGCGACGACGACGTCGGAGGGGGCAATGCCGAGAGGGGCCGCGACAAGGCGTGACATCTCCTCGGCGATCTCGACACCGTTTGCGTTGCAGGTGTTGGCGTTGCCGCTGTTGCAAAGGATGGCGCGGGCGTACCCGTCCTCAAGGTGGCGGCGCGTGACGATAAGGGGCGCGCCCTTGACGGGGTTCTGCGTATAGAGGGCGGCGGCCGCGGCGGGGCGGTCGCAGACGATGAGCGAGATATCCTTCTTCTTGCGGTTGTGACGGATGCCGCAATGGACACCCGCGGCGCGGAAGCCGGCGGCGGCGGTGACACCGCCCTCAATGATCTTGATCATATCAGTTTCCTCCGATGACGAGCCCCGTGGTCTCGGGGACTCCAAGTGTAATGTTCATATTCTGGATGGCGGCGCCCGAGGCACCCTTGCCGAGGTTGTCAAAGCGTGACACGAGCGTCATGCGCTCGTCATTGCCGAACACCGAAACGGTCATATCGTCCCTGCCTGTCATAGCGGCGGCCGAGAGGAAGCCCCCCTCGTCGGTCTCGGCATAGGTGACCATCCCGGAGGGATAGGCCGCGGCGAGGCAGTCACGAACGTCGGCGATTGTGCCGCGAACGGCACTCGCGTGCAGGGGAACCGTGACCTCCATCCCCGCGTAATAGGGGGCAACCACGGGACAGAAGACGGGGAGAGTGGCAAGGCCGCAGACAGCCGCGATCTCGGGCAGGTGCTTGTGCGCCTGGGTGAGCCCGTAAGCACGGGGGGCATCAAAGAGAGGCGAGCGCCCGGCCGCCTCATAGTCGGCGATCATTTTCTTGCCGCCGCCCGAATACCCCGTCAGCGAGAAGGCCGAAAGGGGGGTGTCGGGGGCGATAAGGCCGGCGGCGACGAGGGGTGCCACAAGGGCGATCACACCCGAGGCGTGACAGCCGGGGTTGGCGATACGGTGCGAGGCGGCAATGCGCGCGCGCTGCCCCGGAAGCTCCGGGAAGCCGTAATCGAAGGCGGGGGAGGTGCGGTGCGCGGTCGAGGTGTCGATGATAACGGCCGCGCTCCCCTCGGCGAGGGCCACCGACTCGCGGGCCGCCTCGTCCGGCAGGCAGAGGAAGGCGACGTCGGCCGTATGGAGCATCTCGCGGCGGGCGTCCTTATCCTTGCGTCTTTCCTCGGGGAGAGCGAGCAGGGTGAGGTCGCGCCGCGCGGCAAGGCGCTCGTAGATGCGGAGCCCGGTCGTACCGGCCGAGCCGTCGATAAATACTTTCTTCATTTCCTGAGCTTCTCCTTTACCGCGGCCACCTGGCGGCGCACCGATTCGGGCGAGGTACCGCCGAAGGAGGTACGGCGACGGACACAGGTGAGAAGGTCGACGGTAGCATAGACGTCCTCCTCGATCCGATCGCAGTGCTGCTTATAGACGTCAAGGGGGAGGGTCTCGAGGGTGAGATCCTCGGCAATGCAGTAGGCAACGAGCTGCCCTGCGATCTTATAGGCCGAACGGAAGGGGAGGCCGCGGCCGACAAGGTAGTCGGCAAGGTCGGTCGCCCCGATAAAGCCACCCTCAGCGGCCGCCTTCATTCGGTCGGCGCGCGTTTTCATGGTCTTGATCATGGGTGTCATGATCGAGAGGCAGAGAGCGACGGTATCAATGGCGTCAAAGACACCCTCCTTGTCCTCCTGCATGTCCTTATTGTAGGCGAGGGGCAGGCCCTTGAGCGTTGTGAGGAGTGCCATCAGATCGCCGAACACACGGCCGGTCTTGCCGCGGACGAGCTCGGCCATGTCGGGGTTCTTCTTCTGCGGCATGATCGAGGAGCCGGTGGTATAGGCATCCGACAGCTCAATAAACTTGAATTCCCAGCTCGACCAGAGGATGATCTCCTCGGCAAAGCGCGACAGATGCACCATCACGAGCGAGAGGGCCGAGAGCAGCTCAACGGCGAAGTCACGGTCGGACACCCCGTCAAGACTGTTCTCAACAACGCCCGAAAAGCCAAGCTCGGCGGCCTCGAAGTGCCGGTCGGTCGGGTAGGTGGTGCCGGCCAGAGCACACGAGCCGATCGGCGAGAGGTTCATCCGGCGGCGGCAATCGGCCAGACGGTCGGCATCGCGGAGAAGCATATAGGCGTAGGCCATCAGATGATGGCCGAAGGTGATGGGCTGGGCGCGCTGGAGGTGGGTGTAGCCCGGCATCACGGTCTCGGCCTCGGCCTCGGCACGGTCGGTGAGGGCGGCGACAAGCGAGAGGATCCCCTCGGTCAGCCCGTCACACGCCGAGCGCAGGTGCATCCGGAAATCAAGGGCCACCTGGTCGTTGCGGCTCCTCGCGGTATGCAGCTTCTTGCCGACGTCGCCAAGGCGCTCGGTGAGGACCGCCTCAACAAACATATGGATGTCCTCGGCCGAGGGATCGATCGTAAGCGCCCCCGACTCAATGTCGGCAAGGATGCCGGAAAGCCCGTCGATCAGGGCATCGGCCTCCCCCGGCTCTATGATGCCGCACTTGGCGAGCATCGCGGCGTGCGCCATGCTGCCGGTGATATCCTCACGGTACATGCGGCCGTCAACGGCGATCGAGGAGTTGAATTCGTCGGCCAGCGTATCGGTTTCGGCGGTGGTTCTCCCCGCCCACAGTTTTGCCATAAAGAGCTTCTCCTTACACGAAAGGTGGCCGTCCCGTGCGGTAAGCGCGGGGCGGCACCTGCTTTTTCTTACTTGTTGGCGTTCTTGGCATCCACCATCGCCTGCACCTTGATCGGGAGGCCGTAAAGGTTGATGAAGCCCGCAGAATCCTTCTGGTCGTAGTCGCTCTCACCGAAGGTGGCGATCTCCTCGCTGTACAGCGAATAGTCGCTCCACACGCCGGCGTTGATCATGTTGCCCTTGTAGAGCTTGAGGCGGACCTTGCCCGTCACCTTCTCCTGCGTTTTGTCAACGAAGGCCGAGAGGGCCTCGCGGAGGGGAGTGAACCACTGGCCGTTGTAAACCAGTTCAGCCATCTTCTGACCTACCATGGTCTTGAAGTGAGCGGTTTCCTTGTCAACGGTGATGGTTTCGAGAACGTTGTGGGCCTTGTAGAGGATGGTGCCTGCGGGAGTTTCGTATACGCCGCGGGACTTCATGCCGACGAGACGGTTTTCCACGATGTCCAGAAG
>JAZQVJ010000095.1:0-1614 GCA_045631785.1 Eubacteriales bacterium | reverse complement strand
CCATGCCCTCCTCGCGCATGATGCGGTAGATGTCCTTAACGCAGAGCGCCTTGCCCGCGTAAAGAGGCATCGACGCTTCGCCAAAGGCCTCGACCATCGCGCGGCGATAGATGCGGCAGCGCTCACGGATGCGCCCCTCATCCAGAAGATACAGGGGGGTTCCATAACGCTCGGCCAGAGTGGTAACGTCCACACCGGCAAAGCAGAGATGCGAAGTTTCGTTTACACTCAAGTTGTTTGCAATCATATCTGTGTCCTGTTTTTATTCTGCGCCGGAAACGCCGAGCAGATCACGGACGTTATACATTCCGGCCTTTTTCCCGGCAAGATACTCAGCGGCTCGCAGCGCTCCCTCGGCAAAGAGGGCGCGACTATGCGCCTCGTGACCGAGAACAATCGTCTGCGTCCCCGTGTCGATGCGCACCTCATGGCGGCCGACGATATTACCAAGGCGGAGCGAGTGGATCCCGATCTCACCCTGCGTGCGCGGGCTATGACCGCTGCGTCCAACCACGATATCTCCCGCCTCGCGGACCTCACGGATCCCCTCGGCAAGCATGAGCGCTGTGCCCGAGGGGGCATCCAGCTTCTTGTTGTGATGCACCTCGACGATCTCGACGTCGGCCTCGGGGAAGATGGCGGCCGCCTGTCTTGCCAAGGACACGAGCAGGGCGATGCCGATCGACATATTGCCCGAGAAGAAAACCGGGAGGGTGGTGGCGGCGGCCTCAATGGCGGCGCGCTCCTCCTCGGTCTGCCCTGTGGTGGCGATCACGAGGGGCATTGCACGGCGCGAGGCAAAGGCAAGGAGGTCGGCGGTGGCCGCGTGATGCGAGAAGTCAATGAGAGCATCCGCCTCCTCGGTAACGTCGGAGAGCGAGGCGTAGGTGGGGATCCCCTCCACGGTCTTACCGCTGATATCCACAGCGGCCGCCACCGTGAAGCGCCCCTCCGTCGCGGCGATCGCCGCAAGCAGCTCCTGCCCCATGCGCCCGCAAGCGCCCGTAACGATCAGCTTCATAGCGGCCTCCGTCAGCCGATAAGACCTTCTTTACGCATCAGGGCGTAAAGCGTCTCGCGGTGGGCATCCTCAAGGTTGGTGAGGGGAAGGCGGAGGTAATCCTCACAGAAGCCCATCGCAGCCATCGCGGCCTTGACGGGGATCGGATTGCACTCCGAGAAGAGCGCATTGACGAGAGGCAGATAGTGCGTCTGCATCTGCATGCTCTTACGGATATCGCCGCGGAAGAAGGCACGGCACATCTCGGAGGTCTCCCCCGGCAGAAGGTTCGAAAGCACCGAAATAACGCCGCGGCCGCCGCAGGCAAGGATCGGCACGATCTGGTCGTCGTTGCCCGAGTAAAGGTCAAGCCTGTCACCGACAAGCGCCACCGTCTCCACGATCTTCGAGATATTGCCGCCCGCCTCCTTGATGGCGGCAATGTTCGGGTGGTCGGCCAGGGCCGCGTAAGTCGAGGGTTCAATGTTGACACCCGTGCGCGAGGGGACGTTATAGAGGATCATCGGGAGCGAGCAGGCATCGGCGATCGTCTCGTACATCTTGACAAGCCCCTTTTGCGTTGCCTTGTTATAGTAGGGGGTAACGACGAGATG
>JAZQVJ010000094.1:0-2379 GCA_045631785.1 Eubacteriales bacterium | reverse complement strand
CCTCCTGGTAGCCGATCTCGGCAAAGTCGGCGTCGCCAACCCCGACGATCAGATCACCGGGGAGCATCCCCGCCTCCTCGGCGGGCGAGCCCGCAAAGACGGTAAGGACGTCGGCATAGCCGTCGGAATTCAGTGTGACCGAAACGCCGATGCCGCTGTATTCGCCGCTGATGTCCTCGGTGTAGTCACCGTAGGACGAGGGATCGTAATAGTAGCCGTAGCGGTCGCCGAGAACGCTGATATAGGAATTGATGAAGATGGAGGTGGCAAGCTCGGCCTCGGTCACTCTCTCGAAGTAGTAATTTGCGATGATGGTATCGAAGACCTCGAGAATGCAGGCGGCCACCGTGCGATATTCGCCGATATAATATTGCCCGAAGGCACTCTCGGCGGTCGCCACCTTGTTGTAATTGACAAGGGCAAGAAAGGCCGCGAACTGCTCTTTTTTGATGGCACTCCCCTCGCCCCCCTCGCTCGTCGGCGGCGCCGTGACGGTGCCCGAGGCAAAGTAGGTATCGGTTGCCTGAGAAACGACCGAGGAAAGATCGCCGCTGACCTCGGGCTTATCCCCAAAGAGGAGGTTGCAGGAGGCAAGAGGAAGGAGAAGGAGAAGGGCCAAGAAAAGCGAGAGGTGGCGCGTTATCAATTTCTTCAATGAATACCTCCCGCCCATCAGAACTTCGCGGGCTTTGAGGCCAGGTACTTCTTAACCATGAGAGCGACTTTGAAGGTCACGGCATGATCGAATTCACGAAGATCAAGCCCCGTCAGCTTGCGGATCTTTTCAAGACGGTAAACAAGGGTGTTTCTGTGAACGTAGAGGCTCTCGGCCGTTTTTGACACGTTCAGGTTGTTCTCAAAGAAGGCACGCACCGTCTTCATCTGAGTATCGTCATCGCGCGATTCGAGCGACTCAAGCGAGCCGCGCTTGAATACCTCCTGCAGGAAGGCCTCGCAGAGCGAGGTGGGCAGCTGATAAATGAGGCGCCCGATGCCGAGGTTCTCATAGCTGATGACGCTCTGCTCGGTGTCAAACACCTTGCCGACCTCAAGGGCAATGCGCGCCTCCTTGTAGGCGCGGGCGAGGTCCTTGAGATTGTCAACGATGGTCGAGATACCGACGTAAACACGCTTCGGATACGACTCGGTCACAAGAGTCTCGACGATGGCGCCCGCGAGCAGCTCAAGCTCGTGCGTGTCGGCCGTCGGCTCGACCTCCTTGACGAGGACGATATCCTGCTCGCCGATGTTGATAACGTAATCGTGCGTTTTGTCGGGGAACATGCCCTGGATAATATCGTAGGGCATCATATCCACCTTATCCGAGAACTTGATGACAAGGACGGCGTGATGCTCCTCCGAGGTGAAGTGCAGCTCCTTGCTCTTGATATAGATGTCGCTCGGCAGAATATTATCGAGCATGATGTTCTTGATAAAGGAGCCCTTGTCGTACTTCTCGTCATAAAGCCCCTGAATGTTTGAAAGGGTAATGGCCAGCATCTGTGCCGTGCGGTCAGCCTCGGCATCATCCCCCTCCACGAACACGATCGCGCCGCTTTTCAGGGTTTGATTGATATAGCGGTAGGTCACCCCGCCGAGGATCACGAGATCCTCCGCAAAGGACAGCTCCTCGCGCACATCGGTACGGATCTCACCGATATGAGAAATCTCGCTGCACGCGGTAACGATCCCGTTAGCATCTATCACGCCCACCTGGCGATCAACGACTGCCTTCATCTGGTGGATCACGCTCTGAAACAAACGATTCGACATAGGGACTTATCCTTTCGGTTGTTAATTCTGACCTATATTTTAGCGTATCTTTTGACGTTTTGCAATAGGAAAATCGAAAAATTCACAAAAACTTCGTGCGGTTTTTATTTATTTTTACACGCTATGCCCAAAATCATAGCAATAGCCAAGACAGGAGAGCGCTACCAGCGGCGCCGTCTCACAGCGGAGGATCCGACGGCCGAGCCCTGTGAGAAGGCACCCCGAGGCGCGCGCCGCCTCGGCCTCCTCCGGCGAGAAGCCGCCCTCCGCCCCGACGATCACCGCGACCGAGGCGGGCGAGGGGTGCGAGGACAGCGCGGCGGGGATGGGCAGTGTCCCCTCGCCCTCGTAGCAAAAAAGGGGGAGAGCGCAGGCGCTTGCCTCCTTCAGCATGGCGGCAAAGGAGAGGGGCGCTGCGACCTCGGGCAGGATGGCCCTGCCGCACTGCCCTGCCGCGGCACGGGCGATCTTATTATAGCGTTCCGCAAGGCGCGCCGCCTTATCCTCGCCGGGGCGGCGAATACAGCGCGACGAGAGAAAGGGGGTGATGCGATGCACACCGAGCTCGACCGCGTTCTCGATCACAAGGGCAAGCTTATCCCCCTC
>JAZQVJ010000093.1:0-5736 GCA_045631785.1 Eubacteriales bacterium | reverse complement strand
GGAGGTGCTGCTGTACCCCGCGCTCGTCCAAGGCAGCGATGCTCCCGCCTCGCTCATTGCCGGTCTTAAGACACTCGGCGCGCGCGGCGATATTGACGTCATCATCCTCGGGCGCGGCGGCGGATCTATGGAGGATCTCTGGGCCTTCAACGATGAAGCGCTGGCACGCGAGATTGCCGCCTGTCCTGTTCCCGTGATCTCGGCCGTCGGCCACGAGACCGACTTCACGATTTCGGATTTCGTCGCCGACCGGCGCGCTCCAACGCCCTCGGCAGCGGCCGAGATCGCGGTTCCCGACACGAACGAGCTGATGCGTAAGTTCTCAAACATCACGACGCATACCGAGCTCCTGCTCGGTCGGCGCATCGAACGGGCGAGGGCGGCCTTGTCGGATCTTTCAAGGCGCCGTTCCTTGGCCGATCCCGAGTGGCTTTTTGCCGAGAGGAGAATGACGGCCTCGTATCTCGGAGAACGGATGGCATCGGCGATCGATAACCGCCTTCTGTCGCTTCGCTCCTCCTTTGGTGAAAATGCCGGGCGGCTCGAGGCGATGAGCCCGCTTTCCATTCTTCGCCGGGGGTATGCCGTGGCGATGGGAGAGGACGGCGTCGCCAAGCGCTCGGTCAGCGAGCTTTCTGCCGATGAAGTGTTACGCCTGCGCCTTTCGGACGGCGAGGCGACGGCAAGAGTGATCTCTTGCGAGCCTTTTTTGAATAAGTCCCTGTAAGGAGTATGAATATGAACGAAAATATTACCTTTGAAGAAGCGGTTGCACGCCTTGAGCAGATCGTGCGTGCTATGGAGGAGGGGAAGCTCTCGCTTGATGAGTCGCTGACCGCCTTTGAGGAAGGGATCTCCCTCGTGCGCTTTTGCAACGGGAAGCTGGATTCTGCGGAGCAGCGGGTGCGTGTTCTTCTCGGCGGTGCTGACGGCACCGTGACAGAGGCCCCCTTTGCTCCCTCGGGCAGCTGAGCCGTGCGCCTTGACCTTTTTCTCTTCGAGCACGGACTTTCGAAGAGCCGGAGCGATGCTGCGCGTAAGATACGTGAGGGGGCCGTCCGTTTTCGCGGCAAGGTCTGCACTAAGCCTGCCTTGGACATTCCCGATGATACCCCGGCCGAGGCCCTTTGCATTGATGCCGAGAGCCATCCCTATGTCAGCCGCGGCGGCGAAAAGCTGAAGGCGGCGCTGGATGCCTTTGGCCTTTCGCCTCTCGGTCTGTGCGCCATAGATATCGGCGCCTCGAGTGGCGGCTTCACCGATTGCCTTCTGCGCCACGGTGCGCGGCGCGTGTTGGCCGTTGATGCCGGCTTCGGTCAGATGTCGCCCCTGCTCCTTGCCGATGCAAGAGTTACTTCGTATGAGCATTATAATGCCCGTCATCTTAAGCGCGAGGATTTTCCGGAAGTGCCGCAGTTTGCCGTGATGGACGTATCGTTTATCTCACAGACTCTGATCCTTCCCGCCCTTGCGGCGCTTTTGCCGGATGGGGCGCCGTATATAGGTCTTATCAAGCCCCAATTTGAGGTGGGGCGCGAGGGGATCGGTAAGGGCGGCATCGTGAGGGATGACCGCTTGCGCCGCACGGCGGTCGAACGGGTGATCGCCTTTGCCGAGGGGGTTGGCCTTTCCCCTGTCGGCTGTATAGATTCCCCCATTCTCGGCGGCGACGGAAACCGAGAATTTCTGGCAGCATTCATAAGGAGATGCGTATGAAAAACATCATTATTATGCCGAACGGCTACAAGGATCCGGAGTTTAAGATCACGCAAAGGATCGCTTCCTATCTCGCGTCGCTCGGCGGTCACGTATTCCTCTCCGAGGAGCTTGGTATCACGATGCAAAAGCCCGGCATACATTACTATAAGGGCGATTTCCCCAAGGAAGCCGAGATGATCCTGGTGATCGGCGGTGATGGCTCGGTGCTGGATGCCGCCGTGTATGCCATCGGGGCGGATCTGCCCCTCCTTGGACTGAACCTTGGGCGCCTCGGCTATCTTGCCGAGCTTGACGTTGCCGAGTATGAGATGCTTGCCTGCCTTTTCACGGGGGAGTACACGCTCAAGGAGCGCATGACCTTTGACGTGTCGCTTGTGCTGGGCGGTGAGGAGATGCATCTTGTGCGCGGCGCTGTCAACGACGTCGTGGTTTCCCAAACGGGGGGCAACGGCATGTCCGAGATCCGCCTTGAGGATGGTGTTGGTAACCATCTCACCTATCTTGCCGACGGGCTTATCGTAGCAACTCCCCTCGGCTCGACGGCGTATTCCATGGCCGCCGGAGGGCCTGTGGTCGATTCCACGCTGAGCGCCTTCTGTGTAACGCCCATCTGCGCCCATTCGATCTTCTCTCGTTCGGTGCTTTTCCCGCCCGAGTATACGCTGACCGTCAGGAACGGCTCGCGCCGTGAGGGGCGCATGAAGGTATCGGTGGACGGGAGCGAGGAGTATGAGCTGGCACCCGGCGATTCGGTGAGGGTTTGTCGCTCCCATAAGGTGCTCCGCATGATCTCTCCGAAAAATCAAAGCGCGCTCGGTGTGCTTTGCCGTAAAATGCAACTTTTGAACCAAAGAGACTGAGAGGAAAAACGTATGAAGAACAAAAGACAGGAAGCTATCCTTGAGCTGATCGAGCGCTACGAGATCCAAAAGCAGGAGGAGCTGATCAAGTATCTTGAGGAGCGCGGCTTTTCGGCCACGCAGGCGACGGTTTCACGCGATATTCGCGAATTGAAGCTGATGAAGGGTACGGGCGCCAACGGGGTACATAAATACGTCCTCCCGAGCCGCAGACAGAACATCACGCCCAAATTCAACAGCTCGCTCAGTGAATCTATTCTAAAGGTGGACGTTGCCGAAAACCTAATCGTTGTCAAGACCTATCCCGGCATGGCACCGGCGATCGCCTCCTGCATCGACACCTTCAATATGCATGAGATCGTAGGGTGCGTTGCCGGCGACGATGCGATCCTTGTGGTCGTGCGTACCAAGGAGAGCGCCCTCGAGATGCGTGATAAGCTCCGCAGAATGATCGAAATGATGTAATAAGCAGGAGAAAAACAATGCTTCAGTCACTCCATATAGAGAATGTTGCCGTTATCCGGAAGATCGATATTGATTTTTCGGAGGGGTTTTCCGTTCTCAGCGGTGAGACGGGAGCCGGCAAATCGATCCTGATAGATTCGATCGGCTTTTTGCTCGGTCGCCGCACGATCCGCGAGCTGTTGCGCTCGGGGACCGATCGCGCGGTGGTCAGCGCTCTTTTCTCTGTCCCCTTGGCGCTTTCTCCCGCGCTTTCGCTCCTGGGGGTTGAGGCCGATGACGGCGGCGAGCTGCTTATTGAGCGCACGCTGAACGCCGAGGGGCGTACGACGGCGCGCATCAACGGGCGCCCGGTCAATCTTGCTCTTTTGCGCGGAGTCGGTGAGCTGCTCGTCAATATCCACGGGCAGAGCGATACGCATACCCTTACCGAAAAGGGGAGCCAGCTGGCGATCTTGGATGCGTATGCCCTCAACGATGAGGCGCTTGCCGAGTATCGCCGTGCCTTTACCGAGTATTCCCGTCTGCGGGGCGAGATCCGCGAGCTTTCGACCGCCGAGGCCGAGCGTCTCCGCGAGGCCGAGATGCTCCGCTATCAAATTGCTGATATTGACGGCTATTCGTTGCGCCCCGGGGAAGAAGAAAAGCTTTCGGAAAAAAAGAAGCGCCTGAGGAGCATTGAACGTATTTCCAAGCAATCCTCGTTTGCTTACCGCGCCCTGCGTGCCGGTGAAAAGGCAAACGCCTTGTATATTCTTGAGCGCACGATCGCGGCGGTCGGTTCGCTCTCCGACGTGATCCCCGAGGCCACCGAGATCGTTGGTGAGCTTGAGGATTGCCGTTCGAGGATCGAGGACGTGGCCGAGCGTGTCCGTGCCTTTACCGAGGAGGACGAGGCGGATGCCGCCAAGCTCCTGAATGCCGTTGAAAACCGCCTGGCCGCCATTGAGAAGCTTGGGCGCAAGTACGGTGGCTCGGTAGAGAACATCCTGGCCTTTAGCGAGGCCGCCAAGGAGAGGCTCGCTCTCCTTGAAAATTCCGATGCCCGTCTTGCCGAGCTTTCGGCCCTTGCCGAGGCGGCCCTTGCCGAGGTAAAGGCGCGCGCCGCCGTATTGACTGAGGCGCGCAAGCGCGAGGGGGCAAAGCTTTCGGAACGTGTGCTTTCGGTGCTTGCCTTCCTGGATATGCCCAAGGTACGCTTCGAGGTGGCCGTAGAGCCGCGCACCGAGGGCGATGAGGCCTATATACGTGACGGCGGTGACGATGTCACCTTCCGCATTGCGACCAATCCCGGGGAGCCCCTGCAGCCCTTGTCCTCGATTGCCTCGGGTGGCGAGCTTGCCCGTATCATGCTGGCGATCAAGTCGGTCATCACCGACCGTGACGGGATCGGCACCGTGATCTACGATGAGATCGATTCCGGCGTTTCCGGAAAAACGGCGCGCAAGCTGGGGATCGAGCTTTTGCGCTCGGCCGGGGGCGCCCAGGTATTCTGTGTGACGCATTCGGCGCAGATCGCCTCGCTTGCCGACGATCATTTTTTGATCCGAAAGACCGAAAAGGACGGACGGGCAGAGACCGAGGTGGTCCTGCTGAACGAGGACGGACGTATCACCGAGCTATCCCGCATCCTTGGCGGTATTGAGGTGACCGACGCCCAGCGCCGTGCGGCGTTCGAGCTGTATACCGAGAGGAGTGCGTACAAAGAGGGTTGAGATGCACAAGGCGCTCGCTCGCGTACAGTTATCCTTTTCTCACGATGAATGTGAATTCCGATCGGGAGCTTTGCTTTCCCGGTTGACTACCTTCCGCATTGGCGGCCCCTGCCTTGCCCTGGCCATGCCAAGGACCGAGGCGGCGCTTTGCCGATTGCTTTCTCTCCTGTATTCCGAGGGGATCCCCCGCACCGTGATCGGGAACGGGAGCAACCTCTTGGCCCCCGATCAGGGGTATCCCGGCGTTGTGATATCCACGCGCCTCTTAAATAAATTTTCCCTGTGTGAGCAAACTATTTTGACAGGAGCAGGCGCGAGCCTTTCGTCGGTCTGCCGTGCGGCAAGCCGCGCGGGGCTTGACGGCTTTGCCTCCTTGGTGGGGATCCCCGCTACGGTAGGCGGCGCCCTCTATATGAATGCCGGCGCCCACGGTACCGCGATCGGCGACCTTGTGCGCTCGGTGCGAGTTCTTCCTTTTTGCGGCGGTGAACCCCTTCTGCTTTCGCGGGAGGAATGTCACTTCGGCTACAGGAAAAGCATTTTTAGCCGACGTGGGCTGGTCGTCCTCGGTGCCACTCTTTCCGGGGAGCGTATCTCAGCGGAGGAGGCGGTCGAAAAAGAGCGTGCTGCCTTGGCGCACCGATGCGCCACACAGCCGCTGTCGCTCCCAAGCGCTGGCAGCGTGTTCCGCCGTCCGCCCGACGATTATGCCGGGCGGCTTATCGAGGCCGCAGGGCTGAAGGGGCGCTCGGTGGGGGGCGCGCAGATCTCGTCGCACCACGCAGGATTTATTGTCAATACGGGTGGTGCCACCGCCTCTGACGTCCTCACGCTGATCGGAATAGCAAGGGATACCGTCAGGGAACGGTTCGGCGTTACTCTTGAGCTTGAAATCGAGTATTTGGGAGAATAACTATGTCCTATTCCTCTGACCTGAAGCGGCAGCTTGTCGAAAAAGAGGTCAAGAAGAGCTGCTGTCG
>JAZQVJ010000092.1:0-1065 GCA_045631785.1 Eubacteriales bacterium | reverse complement strand
CTCGACGTAGGTCACTACGCCTTCGCCGCACCCGTGCGACAAACCGATGCATCAATGTCTGCTCCGCGAGACCGCGACATAAATTGCATCCCGCTTCGCCGCACGGGCAGGTCCGGCTCGACGTACCTTTGTACGCCTTCGGCATCCCTGTACATACTCTGTTCCTTCCGTGAAACAATAAAGGTAAAATGAAAAAGAAAAGCACAAAAAAATTTATGAAAAAGTCCCGTCGGCCGTCGCCCGCACATCCCGGCAAGCGGCGACCGTCCCCACGGGGTACGAAAGCACACCGCGTCCCCTTGCGTGCCGAGGCGCTTCGGGCGCCCGAGGCGGTTGGCCGCTTTTCGGGGACGCGTCGCGGCTTCGGCTTTGTCGAGCGCGAGGATGCGCCCGACGTCTTTATTCCCGCCAATCGCTCCTGCGGAGCGCTTGACGGTGACACCGTCCGCGTGGCGGTCCTGCGTGAGGGCAGCCGCCCTGAGGGCGAGATCCTTGAGGTTCTCGCTCTTGCCCATCCCACCCTCTTTGGCACGGCCGTGCGCGATACCGAGCTTGATCTCCGTCCGCGCGGCGAGGTCTGGCTCCTGCCCGACCATCCCCATCTGCCGCCGCACCGTCTTCTCGGTGACCGAGCGCGGGTGGGCGGCAAGATCGAGGCACGCCCCCTTTCCCACGGGGAGGCCGTCTTTGTTCGTTCGTTTGGCAGGGCCACCTCGCGCCGCGCCAACTATGCGGCGATCCTCGCCGAGTGCGCCGTACCCACGGACTTCTCGCCCGAGGCCCTCGCCGAGGCGACGGCCGTGGCACAGCGCCCCCTTTCGGACGAGGGGCGCCTCCACCCCCGTGATGTCATCCTGACGATCGACGGTGCCGGTGCCAAGGACCTCGACGATGCGATCTCGGTGCGCCGTCTTGGCGATGGCTTTGTGCTTGGTGTTCATATTGCCGACGTGTCGCATTACGTCACCCCGGGCAGCGCTCTTGATGCTGCGGCCCACGAGCGCGGTAGCAGCGTTTACTTCGCGGATCGCGTGGTTCCGATGCTCCCCGAGGCTCTCTCGAACG
>JAZQVJ010000091.1:0-1931 GCA_045631785.1 Eubacteriales bacterium | reverse complement strand
CGGTGAGCTTTTTGGAGTCATTGAGGCCCTCAATGGGATCCTCGGGGCGGAGAATGACGGCGGCAGCCACCACGGGGCCGCATAGGGGACCGCGACCGGCCTCGTCAACGCCGCAGACCAAAGGGAACCCCTGCTCCATGTAGTGCTTTTCAAAGGAAAGATCAGGCATCGTCACACTCTCCCCTCGGCCATTCCAGCGAGATCCGACCGAGGATCCCACGGCGGAATTCGTCAAGCAACGTCTTGGCGGTGCGCTCGGTATCAATGACACCGCCCGAAAGCAGAAAGCCGCGGTGACGGCCGATCGCATCAAGCAGGTCATAGGGAGGAAGGGCAAGCTCGTCCTCGTTGACACGGTAACGCTCGCCGAGCCTGTCGGCATACCGATCGCTGAGTGTTGACAAAAGGCGGCACGCGATCTCCTCAAGGTCGAGGATATTGTCCTTGATCGCGCCGGTGACGGCGAGAGCAAGACCTGTGGCGCGGCTTTCAAACTTTGGCCAGAGAACGCCGGGCATATCGAGAAGGTCGAGGCCGTCGCCTGCGGGCACCCATTGCTTGTTGACGGTGACGCCCGGGCGGTTTTCCACCTTCGCCTTCTTGCCGCCGGCTAAGCGGTTGATGAGCGAGGATTTTCCGACATTGGGGATGCCGACGATCATAGCGCGCAGATGGCGACCGGCCATGCCGCGCTCGGCATAGCGCTCCACCTTCTCGGCAAGAACGCTCCGGACGGCAGACGCCACCCCCTTCATTCCCTCTCCCGTGATACAATCCACAGGCAGGCAGGGAATACCGCGTGCTTCGTAATACTCGCGCCACGCGGCTGTGGCGGAGGGATCGGCAAGCGAGGCCTTATTCAGGATCTTGAGAAGCGGCTTGCCATCGGTCAGCTTGCGGATCTCGGGGTTTGAGGAGCTTTTGGGAATACGGGCATCAAGAAGCTCGAGAACGACGTCAACATGAGGCAGACATTCTGCCATCAGGCGCCGTGTTTTTGCCATATGCCCCGGGAACCATTGGATGCTGTCGGCCTGCATTATGAAATGCCTCCAAAGCGTGAGAGGGGGAGGATGCGGAGGAGTGCCTTGCCGATCACGGTGCGCTCGTCCACCTCGCCGAAATAGCGGCTGTCAAGAGAGGAGTTGCGATGATCACCAAGGACGAAGATGTGCCCCTCGGAAACGGTAACGGTAGGCATATTGGAGTGAGTATCATATCCGTCCCGTGTGACGTATTCTGCTTCGGCAAGTGCAACACCGTCCACGTACACGGTGCCGTTGACGATCCCGACGGTCTGTCCCTCAGTGGCGATCACTCGCTTGATGATGGCCTCGTTTTCCGAGAGCTGGGGGTATTTTGCCGCCATCTCGTCGGTGACCTGAAGGACAACGATGTCCCCGGTCTTTGGCGAATACAGAAGATCCGAGACGATAAGATGCTCGCCGTCGAGGAGAGTGGTGTTCATGGAGCCGCCGCTGACGATAGTCTGGCGGAAGAGAAGCAGCGTAGCCAAAACGATGACAGAAAGAGTAATGACGATGAGCTCAACGAAATCAAAGATCTCGTGCGGACGGCGACGGCGGCGGTCGGCGGCACGCTCCTCGATCTCGCGGTCGATCTCCTCGTAGCTGATCTGATTTTCGTCCATAGGTATCTCCTTGCGTTTACTTTGCCTGCGGCTTTTTACCGAGAAAGATCTCCATGAGGTCGGTGCCGTCCGCGAGGTGGCGGCGGCAGGCAGCGGCAGTAGCCTCGGTAAAGGGGGCGGTGCCCATATGCACCTTATCGCTCTCGTAGATCATGTAGGGCACGGGATCGCTCGTGTGGGTGCGGAGGGCGCAGGGCGTGGGATGGTCGGGAAGCACAAGCACGCGGTAGGTCTCCTGGGTCGAGCGCAGATACTCGCACACAGGGGCAAGAATCTCGGT
>JAZQVJ010000090.1:0-4535 GCA_045631785.1 Eubacteriales bacterium | reverse complement strand
AGCCCCTCCGCCTCCGGCGAGAGATCGAGGGCAACGTCGTAGGGGTATGCCTTATCCCAGGAATAGACCACGAGGCGGCCGATCCTCTCCCGATAGGGTAAAAGCGGGAGCTGCTCGACAAAAACAAGATCGTCGCCCTCGGCCGCATCCAGGCAGTCCTCTCGCACGGTGGGGGAAAGCCCTGCCGCCAAGAGGAGCCTCTCGGAATAGGGGTGACACAGGAGCCGCCGCCCATAGGCCATTCGCCCAAGGTCAGCCAGCATCTCGCGGTCGCGCCCCGTGCGGCGCCCGGCAAAAAGCATGCCGCCGCGATTGTCGGTGCAAACGATGACAGTCAAGAGTGCCTCCTTCCCGCCGCGCAATGCGCGGCCACTTACAAAGCTACATACCCACCAAAAATCAATATACTGTAAACAAAACCTTGCTTTACACCAAAAATCCCTCAAGGAAGGCGCGAAAACGCAGATAAGAGAGATCCTTCGGCGTTGCGACCGTCGCAAGCGAAAGCTCATGCTCGATGGCAGCCTTGACCGCCTCGGTGAAGCGCGATCCCGTGAGGGGAACCGTGAGGTTCAATTCATCCAGCTGCCCGAAGGCCTTTTTCGTGATGTTGGTCGAGCCGAACGACACAGCGCGCTCGGTGAGCAGGAGCTTTGTATGAAGCATCTTCGGTGACAGCCGCACCTCGATCCCCCCCTCGCTCCTTGCAAGAAGGCGCGCGACCGTCTTGCGGTTGGTGTCGCTTTGAAAGTTGGCGCGCTCGGGGATCATCACGGTCACGCGCACACCGCGCCGATGCGCCCTGAGGATAGCATCGAGGAAGCGCGGCAGAGGAGAGAGGTACGCCATCACGATCACAAGGCGCTCGCTCGCCCCGTCGATCAAGGAGAGGTAATGCTCCTCCATCTCAAAGCGGCCGCGCGCCTTCAGGTTCATCGGGAAAAGGAGGTCGCCCTCAAGCGGCGCTCCCTCGCGTCGGGAGAGGAAAGCCGCAACGGCATCCTCGCCCTCGATCCTCACCATCAGATCGCCGTATACGCGCCCCGCGCGGTCGGCCCCGTTTTCCTTGTCCTCGATGTTTACACCGCCAAGGAAAAGCACACGCCCATCCATGATATAGAACTTGGAGTGATCGGCCTTGTGGCGGTCGCAGTCAAGCGTGATGAGGGGATGCGCGAGAATGGCGCGGTAGAGGTCGCTTTCCTCGTCCTTCTGCCACGGGAGGGCATTCTCCGCACGGTACAGTCGTGCAAGCACGCGCGCCTTCAGGCGCTCGATGGCCGATTGCCTCTTGTGGAAGAAGGAACGGCGGCATTCCTCGGCCTTCTCAAGCACCGCCCCATAGCGGTCGACCGAGAGGTGGACATGCACACCGCGCTCGGCGGCAGCCAGGACGGCCGCCGCCATGCGGTTGCCGATCTCGTCATCCCGCCATATAAACATATTGATGTAAAGAGAATCCCTTGTGCCGTCTATGGCCTCGAGGATCGCGGGGAAGGCCTCCCTGCCGTCCACAAGGAGGGTGCAGCGTTCATCCGTCATGACTTACTCCTCCCTTGAGAATTGGCGTGCATCGCGGATACCGTACACCTCGCGGTAGAGCGTGGCGGCAACGCGGGGGGAATCGGCAAGTGGCCGGGGATAAGAGAGAAGGACAAGCGGCGTTGGGGTGTCCCCCGGGCGGTAGGGCGGCTGGCGGTACGAAAGAGCATCCTGATGGAAGCCGCACCGCGCGTAAAAGCCGAGGCGACGCACGGCCATCGGCGTCGTGGGCGGCTCGGCCTCCAGCACGAGGGGGCGCCCCCCCTCGCCAAGGAGCGAAAGAACGCGCGCGCCGATGCCGCGGTTGCGGTAGTCGGGATAGGTCAGAAGATGCTCGATGAAGGTGAAGCCGTCAAGCTCCCAAAGCCCTATGCATCCGCACCTTACCCCCGCATCCTCGATGTGAAGGAGCGAGTAGGCCGCGCGGCGTGAGCAAAGCGCGCGCGCCGCCTCGCGGTCGCGCCGTTCTGCATGGGGGAAGGCGGCCTCGATCTCGTCATAAACGCCGTCAAACTCCTCGTTCTTCACGCGCAAAAGCTGCATAAGACCTCCCCGGCACGGCTCTAACCGCGCAGAATTTTTTTATAGTTTTTCTCTATGGTGAGAACCAACAAGGGGATCACCGCGATCTGTAAAGCGATCCCCGGGGCGGCGTTCACGAACGCCTGCGTAAGGAAGATGCCAAAGGTGAAGGTGTTGCCCGCGACTCCGTAGAGGATAAGGCTGGCGATCCCCCACACAACGCGCCCGCCGAGCATAGCCGCGGCAAGCGACAGATAAACGCCCCACGGCTTCCCTCGGAGGAAGCGGTAGAGCAGCCCCGACAGCGCCGCGTAGGCGGCAAGCTCAAAGGCCATGGCCGCCGCGGTGGGGAACAGAGGGGGCATCCCAAGCGTCAGTGAGCGAAGCAAGGGCGCCGAGGCCCCAACGATCGCCCCAAGGATCGGGCCGCAGAAGAACCCGGCAAGGAGCACCGGCAGGTGCATCGGGCAAAGCATGTTTCCGAATTTCGGGATCTGCCCGGTGAGGAAGGGGAGCAGGAAGGCAACCGCCAAAAGCATAGCGGCGGTCGCAAGACGAACGAGGCGATCTCTTTTGGGTGGCATTACAATGCCTCCCCTTCCGATTTCTCCGCCTTCTTGAAAAAGACGAGTGCCGCAAGCGCCGAGAGCGCCGAGGCCGCCAGAAAATGCACGGCAAAAACACCGATCAGCATCGTCACAAAGGGCTTGCCCGCCTCCTCGTGGAAGACGAGCGTGATCCCGTCGTCAGTCACAAAATGGAAGAAGAAGTAGGCAATGCCGAGGAGCAGAATGCCAATCGCAAGGGCGATGAGCGAGAAGGTGAAAAGCGCTTTTCGATCGAGCTTCATAGTGTGTCCTTTCCTTTTGCATGCGTTTTTTGCTGTATCGCGGCGCCCCTTTCTTTCACGGAGGGATGTATCGGCGTATCGCATTGATTCGTGCAAGGTGTCTTGTTTCTCGCCTTACCCTCGCGTAAGGCACACGACACTCTCAACATGCCCCGTCCTCGGGAACAGATCGACCGGCGTGACCTCGCCGGGGGTGAACCCCTTTGTCATAAGATATGCCGCGTCACGGGCAAGCGTTGCGGGATTGCAGGAGATATACACGAGCCGCGAGGGCGAGAGCGCGTCGATTGTGTCAAGCAGCGCCGCGTCGGCACCCGCGCGCGGCGGGTCCAGCACGATCACGTCGGGGCGACCGACACCATGCTCTCGGAGAATGCGGCCCGTCGCGGCGGCATCGCCAACGGCAAAGGTCGCATTTTTTACCCCGGCCGCCGCCGCATTGCGCTTGGCGCACGCGACTGCCTCAGGGACGATCTCGATCCCGAAAAGGCGGGATACCCGCCCCGCCATCGAGAGCCCAATGCTTCCCGTGCCGCAGTAGAGGTCGAGGAGGACCTCGTCACCGCGAAGATCGGCAAGGCGCGCCGCTATGCCGTAAAGAAGCTCGGCCGCCTCGCGGTTGACCTGATAAAAGGCTGCCGGCGCGATCTCAAGCCGCACCCCGGCCAGCGTGTCAAAAAGATGATCGCGCCCCCAAAGGGTGCGGTATTTTTCGCCAAGAACCACGTTGGTATTCTTCGCATTGATGTTGAGCAAAATACCCACCAAGGTCGGAAATCGCTCGGTAAGACGGCGGCAAAGCCCCTCGGCGTCGGGATAGGTGTCCCTCGTTGCGACAAGGGTGAGCAGCACCTCTCGGCAGTCCTCGGCCGCGCGGAGATAGATGTGCCGCAAAAGCCCCGATCCGTCCTCCTCGCAGTAAGGGAGAACCCCGGCCTCCTCAGCGTGCGCGCGCACCTCCTCAACGATATCGCCAAAGAGTGAGGGCGCGAGAGGGCAGTGCGCCGCCTCGACCACGCGATGGCTCTTCGGCGCATAGAAGCCGACAACGGGGCGGCCGTCCTTGCCGCGCGCTACGGGGTACTGCGCCTTGTTGCGATAGCCCAGCATGCGTCCCGCCGTCCTGACCTCGCCGACCGTCACCTCGATCCCCGCCTTGCGGAAGGCCGCGACCACGGTACCGCGCTTTTTCGCCAGCTCATGCTCGTAGGTCACCGCCCCGTAGGTGCATCCCCCGCAGCCGGCGGCCGTGCAGTGCGGCTCGGCACGGTAGGGGGAGGGCGAGATCACCTCAAGAAGACGCCCGACCGAATAGTCGCGCGCCGCCTTGATGATCTTTACCTCACAAAGATCGCCGTCCGCCGCACCGGCAACAAAGACGACCTTGCCGTCGCCGTCCCGGCCAACGCCGTAGCCGAGGTTGTTGATGTCGGTAATCGCAAGACGGATCACGGAATTTTTTTCGGGCATAATGCCTCCTCGGAAAACACGGGGAGAAGCCGCTTTTGGCTTCTCCCCCAAGTCTTACAGCAGGAAATCGACCGCCGCGCGGCTCTCGCGCAGAGGTCGCATAAAGGCTCCGATCGCCTTGTGATCGGGGTGCTGAATATAGGTGTTCAGC
>JAZQVJ010000089.1:0-2678 GCA_045631785.1 Eubacteriales bacterium | reverse complement strand
GTGTGCAACGCCGCCGAGGTCTGCCTTGTGGACAGGAAAATTGCAAAGTCTTTTTTACCAATTTTGAAAAATGCGTTGGTTGATGCGCGGATTTCCGCGGGGAAGCCCGCAGTCGAGCTTCGTCTTGATGCCGAGGCGGCCACCATCATTGAGGGCGTGCCGGCGGGCGACACCGACTTTGATACCGAGTTCCTTGATTATATCCTCGCCGTGCGCGTGGTGGACGGTGTCGAGGAGGCCATCGCACATATTGCCGCCCATACGACGGGACACAGCGAGGCCATCGTGACGGCGGACAGCGAGGTAGCGGCACGCTTCCTTTCGGCAGTCGATGCGGCGGCCGTCTATCACAATGCCTCAACTCGCTTTACCGATGGGGGTGAATTCGGCCTCGGCTGCGAGATGGGCATTTCCACGCAGAAGTTGCACGCCCGCGGACCGATGGGGCTCTCGGAGCTGACCTCGTATAAGTATATCGTCCGCGGATGCGGACAGATCCGTTAAGGAGATGCCTATGAAGATTGGATTTCTTGGCTGCGGCAATATGGGAGGGGCCCTGGCCCGTGCCGTCCGCCGTGCCGATGCTACGGCGCAGATCGAGCTCGCCGATACCGACACCGCCAAGGCGACCGCCCTTGCCGCCGAGATCGCGGCCAAGGTCGTGGATCCCGATGCGCTGTTTTTTGACTGCGATTTCATTTTTCTCGGGCTTAAGCCGCAGGTGCTGGCAGCAGCGCTTGCCACCCTCCCTACGATGACGGCGGCCGAGCGCGGTGTTACCTTTGTGAGTATGGCGGCGGGCGTCACGCTTGCATCGCTTGACGAGCTGCTTGGCGGCGCCCCCGTCATCCGCATTATGCCGAACACCGCCGTGCTTGTCGGCGAGGGGATGACGGTCTATGCCGCATCGCCCGCCGTCACCGATGCCGCGCGTACCGCGTTTCTCTCCATCATGGCGGCCTCGGGGACGTGCGACGAGCTGGCCGAGGAGCTGATCGACGCCGCCTGTTCGGTCTCGGGCTGTGGGCCTGCCTTTGCCTATCTTTTCCTCGATGCGATGGCCGCAGGCGGTGAGGCCGCCGGGCTTCCGCGCGAGCGTGCTCTTGCCTACGCCGCACAGACGATCCGCGGGGCAATGCGAATGGCGGTTGAGACGGGCAAGACACCGACGGCACTCAAGGAGGCGGTCTGCTCGCCCGGTGGTAGCACGATCGAGGGCGTGAAGGTCCTCGAGGGGCGCGGACTCCCCTCGCTGGTGAAGGATGCCGTTGCGGCCTCCTTCAGGAGAACCCAAGAGCTTGGAAAATAAGAAAAGCCGTTGGCAAGGCCAACGGCTTTTTTAATTGAGGATCGACTCAACGAGCGTATCACCCCGGTAGCGCAGCGTGAGAGTGAAGGGCGGAACGCCCTTTTCCAACAAATCAAGGAAGATGCGGTCACCCTCCCACATCGGGAGCGAGCGCGCCTCGCGCTTTTCGATCCACGCAAGCGTTCCCTCGTCACAGTCGGGGAGTGGATCTCCTTGAAAGGCTGTCGCATGATAAAGGTGCATGATCTCGGGCGGCCAGGCGTCGGCCTCAAAGTAGATCTTCCCGACGTAGCGGTACTCGGTGAGGGTGTAGCCGGTCTCCTCCCGCACCTCGCGGAGCAGGCAGTCCTCGATGCTCTCGCCGTCCTCGACCTTGCCGCCGATGCCGATCCATTTGCCTTCATTAACGTCCTCCCGCTTCTTTGTGCGGTGGAGAAGAAGGTAGGCGCCGTCCTTTTCGATGTAGCACAGTGTCGTGTTTTTCATTCTTATGTAAACAAATCCTTACATCTTTTCTTCAGGATGAAGTAAAGCGGAAGACCGATCGCCGCCGTCGAAAGCACCTCGCCGGCCGTAATGGTGGCGACAAGGAACCAATACCCCTCGGGAACGCCGTACGCAAAGATCAAAACCGGCGGAATGATGGCCGCATTGGCGAGGATCGTCGGCAGAGGGGAGAGAAGCGGCCACCGCTTGAGGAGCCGCGCCCCGGCGGCACCGAGGAGCGTCGCAAGACTGCCGAAGATGATGTCCCAGATCGGCGCCGCCGTTGCAAAATTGGCCAGAAGACAACCGATGAAGAGCCCCGGCACCGCCTCGGCACACAGGACGGGGAGAATGCAGAGTGCCTCGGAAAGGCGAAGCTGGATGGCGCCGTTCGATAGACCGAAGGCGGCAGAAACGAGGGTAAGCACGACGTAGAGCGCGGCGATGACTGCGCCGCGGACAAGGGATTTTGTGCGATTCATGATAAAGCTCCTTAGTTTTGTTTTACGTGAGGATGGTTGCGAACTCACGTGGGGATCGCCCGCAATTATTGTAGCGCAAGGTGAGGGGTTTGTCAATAGGATGCGGAAATTTGGGAGGGGGGCTTGACCTATCAAAACGGGTGTGCTAAAATAACAGGAGAAAACCTTGATTTTAACGTTAGTAAAAGAGAATTGTATGAAGATAGCAACGCGCGTTTCGGCATTTTTATTGCTCCTCGTCCTGCTTCTGCCACTGCTGTTGGCGTGCGGCGAGCGTGATGACCGCCCCGTGGTGGCGGTCACGATCCTGCCCGAGGCAGGCCTTGTCCGCGCTGTTTCGGGCGAGGACTTTCGTATCGTTACGATGGTGCCTCCGGGGTACAGCCCCGAGGCATACGAGC
>JAZQVJ010000088.1:0-1761 GCA_045631785.1 Eubacteriales bacterium | reverse complement strand
ATGACTCCTACGTGCAGGCCTTGGTCGATGCCGGAGTCCTCGCGCCCGAGGAGGCGCCGTACCATCCGCGCCGCAACGTTCTCACGCGCTCTCTCGGCGCTCTCGGAGGCGGAGAGATCGAGGTGGGATGCCACCCCGTCGCACGGGGGGAGACCTATCTCCTTTGCAGCGACGGACTCTACGGGATGACCGGAGAGGATTTCATGCAAAGAATACTTTGCCAACAGCTGTCGCTCGGTGCGACGGTTGGCTATCTGCTCGCCGCCGCCAATGAGCGCGGAGG
Source organism: Eubacteriales bacterium (assembly GCA_045631785.1). Lineage (GTDB taxonomy): Bacteria > Bacillota > Clostridia > Oscillospirales > CAG-272 > UBA1740. The sequence goes on along the minus strand of JAZQVJ010000088.1, from coordinate 1,478 downwards.
CGAGGATAATATCACAGCGCTCCTTGTGCGGATCTGACGCCCGGGAGAGCGAAGCGAGAAAGGAGACGACGTATGCCGCAAAGTCGTTATCAGCCCGGCACCACCGTGGCAGGGCATTATACCGTCACGGGGCTTCTTGGCAGGGGTGGCTCCTCGGGTGTCTACCGCGCCCGTGATACCGTGATGAACCGTACCGTGGCCATCAAGGTCCTGGATGCCGATGCGCTCGGCTCACAGAGGAGCTTTATGACCGAGGCGCGCGCCGCAGCCGTGCTCTCGCATCCCAACATCGTAAACGTTCACGATATCCTTGAGATCGGGAATGAAAAGTACATCATCATGGAGTACGTGTGCGGGATCACCCTGCGCGAGTACATTGACCACCACGGGCATCTGTCGGTCAAGGAGAGCGTCAACTGTGCCTATCAGGTCCTGCACGCTCTGCACGCCGCGCACAGCCGCGGGATCGTTCACCGCGATATCAAGCCGGGGAATATTCTGATCACCACCGAGGGGCGCATCAAGGTCACCGACTTCGGGATCGCGCGCCTGCCGGACCGCGACAGCTTCCTAATGCCCGACCGCACGGTGGGCACGGTGCATTACGTCAGCCCCGAGCAGGCCGGCGGCGGTGCGGTGGATGAGCGAAGCGATCTCTATTCGCTCGGTGTCGTGCTTTACGAGATGCTGACGGGGCGCCGTCCCTTTATGGCTGAGCGCCCGGCCGACGTTGCGATGATGCACGTGACGGCTCGGCCGACACCCCCCTCGCATTACAATCCTCATATCGCACATTCACTTGAGAAGATCGTGATGTGCGCGCTTGAAAAGGATCCCGCCGCACGCTTTGACAGTGCGGCCGAGATGATCCGCATGCTGGACAAGCTGCCCGAGGAGGTGCTTTCCGGCCAGGCGAAGCCCCTGCGCGGTGAGGCGAGCGCCTACCGCCACATTGCCGAGCGCTTTGACGAGCGAACGGCCCCCCTGCCGAAGATCATCCAAAATCGGCGCAATCTGCCGAAAAAGGAGATGCCGAGGGGGAAGGTCGAGCTGATCGAGGACCGCGAGACGGTCACGGAGGGCAACGCCCGCCTGACGGTGGGGAGGCCCTCGCCCGCGGCCCCCGAGGTGAAGCCGCCGGTCATACCCGAGATGCCGCCCCGCCGCGGCAATCTACTCGATGCCTTTACCGCCGAGGACACCGTGGATATCATGCTGTCCCCGACCGGTGAAGAGCGTGTGACACCGCCACCGAAGGATGCGCCGATCACAGGCCCCATTCTGTTTGAGCGCCGCCGTGATACCCTCCCCCCGGAGGAGAGCGAGGCTGTGCCTCCGACCGAGAGCCCCGAGGCGGTCAAGGAAGGTCCGACCGCGGAGAAGGCAAAAAAAGAGAAAAAGAAAAAAGAAAAGCGCCCGCCGCTGTTTGCCGAGGAGACCAAGGTCTACCGTGCGGTGGCACTGATCGGGGCGCTGGT
>JAZQVJ010000087.1:0-7662 GCA_045631785.1 Eubacteriales bacterium | reverse complement strand
AGAGGATCCTTCACCGCAACACCGCGGCGCACGCCGCGCGCTTCTTTTCGGAATGGATCCCGATGGAGCAGCTCTATTTTGAGGTGCATCGGCCGCGTGAGCGCTGCACGATGACGATCGATTGAAAAAACCCCGTGGCATATGCCACGGGGTTTTTCAGCCGGGTTCGGCGGCGACCGGGCGGTCGATCAGGACGCAAAGGCCCCCGATCATCCTCCGCCATTCGTCGCGGTCAAGGATGTCGGTGTCGCCCCGAAGTGAGCCCACGCAAAAAGGGCGCACGGGGAGTGCGCCCTCGGTTCACCGTTCAATACCCCATCGCGTGGATCTTGTCCCAGAGAAGATCGGCATAGTTCAGGTGCCCGCCCTCGCCAAAGAGCAGGGCGCAGGCATCGGGGGCGCCGGCACACTCGTAAACATACTTGATGGCTTCAAAGTTCTTTTCGGTTCCCTCGGCGGGGAAAATATCGTCGAGCCTGCCGGCGGCGATCACCAGCTTGCGGGGAGCGATGAGGCCTGCAAGGTCGCCCATCTCAAAATGCTTCCTGACTCCGGGGATATGGTTGCACATGCAGTGAGGCATGGCCGCGATCGACGCCTCATAGCTGCAGATCGAGCAGGAGGGGGCGGCGACGGTGATACGCTCGTCAAGGCAGGCGAGATAATAGGTCGCCGTGCCGCCGCCCGAGTTGCCGGTGCAGACGATGTTGCCCGCGTCAAGATTGTCAAATTTTTCAAGGACGGCATCGAGGATCCGCATGGCATCCCAGGAGCGCTCACCGATGATGGTGCGCCCGGCAAGGATGGCGATCTTCCCTGCCTCGGTGCAGGTCGTGCCCATCCCCTTAAGACTGGTTTCACCAAAGTTGCGGGCCTCAATGACAAGGGCGGCGCGCCCCTCTCGGATCGAGCGCGGTGCCATGGCCCTATGCGGCCACTCCTCGAGCGACTGCCGATCGTGGTCGCTCTTGGCTATGCCAAGGGCGATATGCATCCCGGAGCAATGACCGCTGAGGCAGATCGTCAGCGGGAACGGGCCGGGCTTCCCCTTCGGGATCAGGAGATGGCACGGGATAAAGTATCCGGGCTCGGTCTGTACGGTGAAGCGGTATTCGGTATGGTCGTCCGCCTCTCTCGTATATTCGATCTCAAGCATCGGATCGCACGCCTCCAGCGGCAGGCCGAGAAGCTCCAAAAGCTTCTCTCTCGCGGCCTTCTTCCACTCGGCAAAGCTCCCCTTACCGTCGTAGGCAAGTGCCGGCTTGGTCGCGCAGAACATCCGGTATTCGTACTCGTGGCTGTTCATGGTTTTTATCATACGTCGTTCCTCACATATCGCATAAGATTGCGCCCACCGTCGGGCGTAGCTACAACCCCATTATCCCCCAGGGAGATGCTCCCTGTCAAGAAAAGGGGGGTGAAAAACCGGTTTTTCCTTACAGAGCCAAAATGTCGAGGATGCGCTCGGTGCGGGCGCGGTCCTTTTCGCCGGACAGAACCGATGAGGCCAACTGCTTTCTGAATTTTTTTGCGTTTTCGCCAAAAAGCAGGGCAAACCAACGGACCACCTGATACCAAGGGATCAGGGCCCGCCGCCTGACGGCGGGATAGCGCGCGACCAGCTCGTCGTACGGCAGGATCAGTCTTGAGAGGAGATAGCGGAGTTTGCCCCTCTTTTTCACGTGCTGTACCGCCACCCGATTGGCGGTATCGCCGTACATCCCGGCACAGCTGATATACTCAAGGAGCAGCTCCTCCTCCTCGCTGAATTCTCCGCCCGTCATGCAGGTATTGGAAAGCTGCCTTATTTTCTGATAGAAGGTGTCAGCACCGCACTCCCGGCACAGAGAAAGCAGCGCTCCCCCGTCGCATCCTGTCCTCTCCAAGAAAAAGACGTCAAGGATCGAGCGCAGTCCGCATCCGCCGCCCACAACCAGGTGGTACGCCGTATGGAGAAGGGTGTGCAGGTAAAAAAACTCTTGTGTCATTTGCCGACGGAAGCGATACCCGTCACATTCCCGGCAAAACTCCCATACCCTCTCAAGCATCGCATCAAAGGGTGCATAGTTCTGTTTTAATGAAAAATGCAGCTCAAGATGCACGCCGCTCTCGGAGCGCAGGGAAATATCGTGAACACCCTTGGGGCCTTGTACGGTAAAGCCAAGCTCTCCCGTCAGGGCATCGACCGCGGACGGCAGCTTGTCCTCCGGGACAAGAATATCAATATCGCAGCTGGTTCTCATCCACGCCTCGGGGTAATAGCTGCTCGTCACGCTACCCTTCAGCGGAACAAACGGGATCTCTCCCTTTTCCAGCAAACAGCAAATTCTTTCGAATTCATAGCTCTGCTGACGGCGGCGGTACACGGCAAGATTGAATTCGTGCTTGAATTTTTCCCTCATCGCATCCCCGTCCGGCAACAAGCCGTTTTTGTCGAGCGCATCGCCGACAAGATGGGCAAGATCGTGCTTTTTGGCCAAGGTCAGCAGGGGAGGTAACACATCCGGCGTGATAACACGCTTGACATTGCCGATCTCTTTGCCGGCCAGCGCAAAGCGAAGCAACGCCCAAAGGGCGGTCGTGACCGCTTGCTGCATAGTTACGCTACCTCCTTGCACAACGTTGGTTTTCAGAATTTCCTCCATACCATCCTGTCCACGATGCCCGTGTAGGACTGAATGATCTTCACTACCTTGGTCGACACGTTCTCCTCAACGTAGTCGGGGACGGGGATGCCGTGCTCGCCGTCCTTCGTTAATGCGACGGCGACGTCTACCGCACGCAAAAGGCCGCCCTCATCGATCCCCGCAAGGACAAAGCACGCCTTATCAAGTGCCTCGGGGCGCTCGGTGCTGGTGAGGATACACACCGCCGGGAAGGGCTTTCCGATGCTCGTGAAAAAGGAGCTTTCCTCCGGCAGGGTGCCGCTGTCCGACACCACCGCAAAGGCATTCATTTGCAGCTTGTTGTAGTCGTGGAAGCCAAGCGGCTCGTGCGGAATGACTCTTTCATCAAGGCGGAATCCGCTTGCCTCAAGCCGCCTCCGGCTCCGGGGATGGCAGGAATACAGGATGGGCATATCGTAGGTTTCCGCCAACCGGTTGATGGCCGTGAACAGCGAAATAAAGTTCTTCTCCGTATCGATATTCTCTTCTCTGTGTGCCGAGAGGAGAATATACTTTTGGGGCAGAAGCCCCAACCGCTGGAGGATGCTGCTCTGCTCGATCTCGGCCAGGTTGGCACGCAGGACCTCGGCCATCGGAGAGCCGGTAACGTAGGTCCTCTCCTTTGGCAAGCCGCACTCCGCAAGATACCGGCGTGCGTGCTCGGAGTACGCTAAATTCACGTCCGAAATAATGTCTACGATGCGGCGGTTCGTTTCCTCGGGCAGGCACTCATCCTTGCAACGGTTGCCCGCCTCCATATGGAAGATCGGAACGTGCAGGCGTTTGGCCGCGATGGCCGAAAGACAGCTGTTGGTATCACCGAGGACGAGGAGTGCGTCGGGCTTGCAGGCCGCCATCAGCTTATAGGATGCATTGATGATATTCCCGACCGTTGCACCTAGATCCTCCCCGACGGCGTTCATATAGACCTCGGGATCGGAAAGGCCGAGGTCCTTAAAGAATACGCCGTTCAGGTTGTAGTCGTAGTTCTGGCCCGTATGTGCCAGGATGCAGTCGAAATATTGGCGGCATTTGCCGATGACGGCCGAGAGGCGTATGATCTCGGGGCGCGTGCCTACGATGATCAGCAGCTTCAGCTTACCGTTATCCTTGAATTTTACGTCGGAATATTCAAGCTTCATTTCCATAACCGTTATCCTCTTTACTCTACTATCTCAAAAAAGGTGTCGGGGCGGTTGGGATCGAACGGCTCGTTCGCCCACATGACCGTCACGAGATTTTCCGTGTCCGAAAGATTGATAATGCTGTGCGTGTAGCCGGGGAGCATATGTACGGCTTGGATTTTATCACCGCTGACCTCAAAGCTCAGCACCTCGTCGCTCCCGATCCTGCGCTGTTGGATCAGCCCGCGGCCCGCAACGACGATAAACAGCTCCCATTTCGTATGGTGCCAATGCTGCCCCTTGGTGATCCCCGGCCTTGAAATATTGACCGAAATCTGACCGCAGCTTTCTGTCCTTAAAAGTTCGGTAAAGCTACCGCGGACATCCTCATTCATTTTAAGATCAAAGGCGACCTTCTCCCTTGGCAAGAAGGAAAGATAGGTCGAATACAGCTTTTTTGCAAAGCTGTTCTCGGGAATTTCAGGCAGAAGCAGGGTTTTTGGCTGTTGGCTGAAGGCACAGAGCAGATCCACAATCCCGCCGAGCGTTACCTTGTGGGTGAGGGGGGCGTAATAATATCTGCCGGTTCCGGTGGGGATGGGGGTTAAGCCGTCGTAATCGCAGCGATGCCCCTTTCCTTCCAAGAGATCCAGCATTTCGCTTACCAGATCGTCGATATAAAGAAGCTCCAGCTCTATCGCCCTGTCGCTGACCGTGATCGGCAGACCGTTGGCTATGTTATGGCAGAAGGTCGCCACGGCACTGTTGTAATTCGGCCGGCACCACTTGCCGAAGAGGTTCGGGAACCGATAGACGCAGACCGGGGCACCCGTTTCCTCTTCATAGGAGAATAACAGATCCTCCCCCGCCCTTTTGCTCTTGCCGTAATCACCCTCGGCGTAACGGCCGATGAGCGTGGCCTGAACTGACGAGGAGAGCATCACCGGGCACCGGTTGCTGTGGCTTTTGAGAGTATTAAGCAGCACCGAGGTAAAGCCGAAATTGCCCTCCATAAATTCCTCCGGCGCGTTCGGGCGGTTGACGCCCGCCAGGTGAAAGACGAAATCCGCCTCTCGGCAGTAGGTGTCAAGCGTAGCCGGAGCCGAGTCGACGTCGTACTCAAGGATCTCTTCGACAAAAAGCGCGGGGCGCGTCCTGTCCTTCCCCTCCTTGATGTTGTTCAACACCGAGCAAAGATTTTTTCCGACAAAGCCTCGGGCCCCCGTAACGAGTATTTTCATAATCCGTCCTTACTTGTTCAGCTCGTCTTGAATGTACTGTAACGATGCGATCTTCTTCTTGGTTTCCTCTACCGTCAGGAGCTTGGTGTTATTCGAGTTGAACTCGGTGAGCGTATTGCGCTCAATGTCGCCGCAATTGACGTATTTATCGTAATTGAGGCCGCGCTTGTCGGAGGGCACGCGATAGAAATTGCCAAGGTCGACGGCGTTGGCGCACTCCTCGTTGGTGAGCAGGGTTTCATACATCTTTTCACCGTGGCGGATGCCGATCACCTTGATGCTTTCCTTGTCGCCGCCGAACAGCTCGCACACCGCCTCAGCCTGTGTCTTGATCGTGCAGGCGGGGGCCTTCTGAACGAGAATATCTCCGCTTTCGCCATGCTGGAACGCGAAAAGCACAAGATCCACCGCCTCGTCAAGCGACATGATAAAGCGCGTCATCCCGGGATCGGTGACGGTGATCGGCTTACCGGCGCGGATCTGATCGATCCAAAGCGGGATGACCGAGCCGCGGCTGCACATAACGTTGCCGTAGCGGGTGCAGCAGATCTTGGTCCTCTCGGGAGATACCGTGCGCGATTTTGCCACGATGACCTTTTCCATCATGGCCTTGCTCGTGCCCATCGCATTGACGGGATAGGCCGCCTTGTCAGTCGAAAGGCAGACGATGTTTTTGACGCCGGCCTCGATCGCCGCCGTCAGAACGTTTTCTGTCCCGAGGACGTTGGTCTTGACTGCCTCAATAGGGAAAAACTCGCAGGACGGCACCTGCTTCAGCGCGGCTGCGTGAAAGATATAATCAACCCCGTGCATGGCGTTCCTTACACTGGCGAGATCGCGCACGTCACCGATATAAAACTTGATCTTGTCGGCGACCTCCGGCATCCTCGTCTGGAACTCGTGGCGCATATCGTCCTGCTTCTTCTCGTCACGCGAAAAGATGCGGATCTCGCCGATATCCGTCTGCAAAAAACGGTTCAAAACGGCGTTGCCGAAGCTCCCCGTACCGCCCGTGATGAGTAAGGTTTTGTTATTAAAAAGCGACATGTCTTTTCCCTCTCTTTTACAATTCAAATTGGCTTTTCTCGGGATATTTGGCCCGGAAGGTGGCCCGGAGAGAATCCCTCTGTTGCTCAAAATGGTCGACGTCCCCCCCATCGTTCAGGCAGATCATCATGCTCCGGCCCCGGCGGATGTCCTCCAGGCAGGCGTCGATACTCGCCGCCCCGATGCTGTAATAGCCCGACTTGAAGCGATACGGTGTAAAGTTGCCTCTGGCAAGGTCCCAATACCGGAAGAGGAAATGATTGACGTCAAAGGGAGTCCTGAATTTGTTTTTGGACACCTCATTGAGCAGCTCGGGCTCAAGAGCCCACACCTCCTCAAACGTAGACTTCAAATAGGGGACCGGCATATGGTTGTCCTCGAAATGCTGGAGATGATGCCACGGCAGCATAAGAGCGTTCTTGATCTCGGATTTCCCGTATCGCGGGTTAAGAAAATGCCCAAGCCTTCGAACTATATCTTTTCTTGTGAAGTATTTGTTGATCACCGCCATATCGTTGATCGACGCATAGTTGTGGGCACCCATCGGCAGGGCGGGAACGAGGGGGCGCTCAATGAGAGCGTAGCAGGGCTTGCCCTTCTTGAAAAAGTCGGTGGGCTTTACGTCGCGGTTGAGGTACATATCGTCGTTGAAATATACGAATTTGTCGGAAAGCCCCTCGATCCTGTGCAGATTGTTCTCGATCACGTGCGAGGAAAACGTCGGCAGGTACTCCTCCGAGATAAAGTCCTTATGGGATACCAGCCGGAGCTTGGGATGCACAATGTTCAAAAACTCCGGTGTCTGATCGTCGGTAACGACAAAGATCCGGTTCACCCACGGGGCATGCCTCTCCACCGACCGGAACCAATACTTAAAGAGGCCCCAATCGCGATATCTTTGGATGCTTGCCTCTATTTCTATATCCTGATACCGGCTTTTCTTCTTAAGCCATTCAACGTCGCCCCCGTCCACCCAGGTAACGACAAAATCAATCGGTTCCTCTCGCAGCTTCTTACGGCTTCGCATTAATTCTTCACCCTCCTAATTTTTCTTAAAAAACCAAAGAGCAAGTTCTTTTCGTAGTCATTCATTGCTAAGAAAAACGCGTTTATTCCATAGATCATACTGTAAAGAACGATCCACAGCAGCATGCCGGGGATGGTTTGCATGGGGGCGAACCGGCTGATAACGGCACCGACGGCAAGCGCCGGCAGTACGCCCGCAGCTATGGTACCAATGGCCTGCCAAAAGCGTGTAACGTTAATATACATATGCTTTTTGTAGTACCAATTCATCAAAAAAATCTCTATGACGACCGTAGCGATCGCCGTGCCGATCGGTGCCCCCAGCTCACCGAGGGATCGGATGAGGAAGATTGAGAGGGCGATATTCGCCACCGACATAACGAGGTAGGCGAGCGAACGGAACTTGTGCTTGTTCTGTGCGCGTTGCATCTCGGCGCCGATGTTCTGACATAGCGGTATCATAGACGAAACGCACAGCAAAAGCGCCACGTAATAGGAATTGGCGTACCCCTCCCCCGCCCAAAAACGAATGAACGGCCTGCCAAAAAAGAGTATCCC
>JAZQVJ010000086.1:0-4620 GCA_045631785.1 Eubacteriales bacterium | reverse complement strand
GGCACCTCGGGCCATGCCACCACCACCGATAACTACTCCTTCATCGGCGGTGCTGTTGTCAACTTCGAGGATATTACCTCGGACGTTCCCGCGCCCTCGAACTTTGAGGAGTTCTGGAAGTCGCTGATTGTCGACCTTCCTAACCCGACGGACGGCGTCCTTTCAGCCTCGCAGTTCAAGAACGGCTTTGCCATCTACAAGATGGACGGCGAGTATCTTACAAAGATCGGGCAGAGCGCCTCGATCGCCGACACCCACAACTGCTACGAGGTCTTCCTCCGCTGTGGTGACGACAAGGATACGAACGGCCGCCCGGCGGTCGCTTATATCACCGTACCGAAGGATAAGCTCGAAGCAGGTACCCCTATGCCCATTGACATCGGTCATAACTCGTACAGCGGTGGCGCCAACTCGGTGCCCGGCTTCTTTGCCACCTCGAAGGATGCCATCTGCGTGCGTATGCACCCGCACGGCATGCCCCTCTACTACTATAACACCGAGGACGGCTCCTTTATCGACTCCGGCATTAAGGGGCCGGCAGGCAAGCCCGAGGAGGGACCGAACTACCAGTACGGCTACAAGGGCACCGACACGCAGAACCCCGCCGAGGCCGACTACACCAAGATGCTCCTGCGCAACCTGCAGATGCTCCGCTATCTCACCGACGATCAGTACGATAACCAATTCCCGCGTGCCAAGGCTACCAACCTGACGGCAAGCGACAAGGTGGACTTCCGAGCCATGCGTAATGCCTTCAACGGCGAGGTCATCTTCTCGGCCAGCGGCAGCATGGGCGGCTTCCAGAACATCGCCACCGCCGCGCTCTGCGCGATGGCGGCCGAGCTCCCGACGCCCCTCTTCACCGCTACGATCTCGACCGTGTCGGTGAAATGCCCCGCGATCGCCGACCCGGCCTCAACGGCCGGCCTCACCGGCAGAATCACGGGCATGGGCAATGTCTTCGGCAAGGACGGCACCGAGGTCAGCATCGCGGGCCTTGCCTACCTGGATACGGCGCACTTCGCCCCCTATCTCCCCGAGGGATCGAAGCTCATCATCCTTGCCGGCTTTGCCGACACCGTCTGCCCATCCACCGGCATTGTGTCGATCTATAACGCCACAATGGTGGAAAAGGAGCTGACCTTCCGTCAGAACAAGGACCATTCGGGCGGCGAGCCCATCACCAAGAACGACTACGTCCTGACCGAGGACGCCGTCGAATAATCCTTAATACAAAGGGAACACCCGTTGGGTGTTCCCTTGTTCTTATAAAACAAAAAGGCCACCCGAGGGTGGCTCTTTTTGTGGTGCTCCTGTGGGGACTCGAACCCCAGACCCTTTGATTAAAAGTCAAATGCTCTACCATCTGAGCTACAGGGGCGTATTTCACGCTCCACTATGATAGCACAAGACGGCTGATTTGTCAAGACCTTTTACAAAAATCGGCAATCAAAGAGAGATACCGAGCAGGGGGGGCAGATCGTTTAAGCTCGAAAGGACGAGAGAGGGGGCAATATCAGAGTCAGCGAGCATTTCTCGCGTTGTTTCGCCCGAAAGGACAAGGATCGAACCAAGGCCGGCATTAAGTCCGAAGCGGATATCGGTATACAGACGGTCGCCGACCATTGCGGTCTCTTCGCGCCCAACGCCAACGGCTTCAAGGATCGCCTCCCCTGCCAATGAATTCGGCTTGCCGATGACAAGATCCGGCACGCGCCCCGAGGATGCCTCAAGGAGCTTCGCGAAGGAGCCGACGTCCGGCATCGGGATATCCTCGGTCGGGCAGACGAGGTCGGGATGGGTGGCAATATAGAGCGCACCGCGCACCAACAGCTCGTTCGCACGGCGCAGCTTCTCAAAGGTGAGGGTAGTATCGTAGGCCATGACCACGATATCCGCCCCCTCCTCACAAAGACGGATGCCCCCCTCAAGAAAGGTCCTGCGGACGGTGGGGGTAGCCAGGAGATAGACGCTCTTGCCCTTGTGGTGCGTATTCAGATACGAAACGGTAGCCATCGCCGAGGTATAGACGGTATCCCGCGGATCATACAAGCCGAGAGCGGTCAGCTTAACCACGTAGTCCTCGGCATTCCTCGAGGAATTGTTGGTAAAATAGCAAAGACGGATACCGTGATCGCGCAGGGCGGCCAGTGTCTTATCCATGGCCCCGATGAGGTGGTTGCCGAGATACACCGTGCCGTCCATATCCAAAATAAGACAGCGAAGCTTCTGAAGATCCATTGTCGACTCCTTGGCTTGATTTCCTCTCCTATATTACACCAGATCTCTCGCTTTTGTCAAGGGAGAGAGTGCGATCATCCGTAACGGCCGCCGCGGAATAAGGCAGCCTCGATCTTCAGAAGTCGGTTGTATTTGGCGACACGCTCGCTTCGGCAGGGTGCCCCCGACTTGATGAAGCCGCACCCAAGCCCGACGGCAAGATCGGCGATCGTGGTATCCTCGGTCTCGCCCGAACGGTGCGACATGACAGTGCGATAGCCGTTTTCACCGGCGAGGGCGGCGACACGGACGGTCTCGGACAGTGTCCCGATCTGGTTCGGCTTAAGAAGAACGGCATTGGCCGCCCCCCGTCCGATGCCCGCCAGGAGCCGTTCCTCGTTCGTGACGAAAAGATCGTCCCCCACCAGCATCAATGCTTCGCCAAGTCGGTCGGTGAGCCCCACCCAGCCGAGCATATCATCCTCGCTCAGCCCGTCCTCAATGGACAGGATCGGATAGGTGTGGCAGAGCCCCTGCCAATACTCCGCCAGCTCACGCGTTGTGTATCTTCGCCCACTCTTCGGAAGAAGATACCCCTCGCCCTCGGGGGCACACCACTCACTGGCCGCCGCATCCAAGGAGATCCGCACGCGCTCGGTGTCGTACCCTGCCGCCGTGATCGCATCGCAAAGAAGGTCGAGCGCCTCCTCGTGAGAGGCAAGCCTCGGGGCGTATCCCCCCTCGTCCCCCACCGCGGTCGACATATGCGCGCGATGCAGGATCTCGCCGAGGGCGTGATAGATCTCGCTCCCCATACGGAGCGCCTCGGTAAAGTTCTCTGCCCCGACAGGCACCAGCATAAATTCCTGAATGTCAAGAGTGTTATCGGCGTGAAGGCCGCCGTTCAGTACGTTCATCATCGGAACAGGGAGGCGTGCTGCCCGTGTACCGCCAAGATAACGGAACAGGGGGAGTCCGAGCGCCGAGGCCGCCGCCCGTGCCGTCGCAAGGCTGACGGCAAGCATAGCGTTCGCCCCAAGACGGCTCTTATCGTTTGTGCCGTCAAGCAGGCGCATCGTGGCGTCGACCTCCTCCTGATCGAGTACATTGATCCCTGTGATGGCAGGAGATATAGTTTTGTTTACATTATAAACGGCACCGAGCACCCCTCTGCCGCCGTAGCGCTTTCCTCCGTCACGCAGCTCGTGCGCTTCATAGGTGCCTGTGGAGGCGCCCGAGGGGACGGCCGCGATCCCCACGGTGCCGTCACTCAGAAAGACCGACGCCTCAACGGTCGGGGTCCCGCGTGAATCGAGGATCTCCCGTGCTTGAGCGCGCAGTATGGTTATCCTTTGCATTTTTCCCTCCTTGTGGGCTTGCTTCCAAGCCCTTTGCAGTACGGATAGTATTTCCTCGGGATGGGCTCTCCATACCGCCAAGTCACGCTTCTTTTTCACTCTGCATACACTGTAAGGAACACACGCTGATCCAAACAAAAAGCTCGCAGGATAAAGCGAGCCCTTCACGCGAAAGGAGGCTTCTATGACCATCTACCGCACCCGTACCGGGGACACCGTCCCCTCGGTGGCCTGCCGTCACGGCATCCTTCCTACCGCCCTCGCCGCCGAGAACGGCCTGACCGTCGAATCCCCCCTGACCGACGGCCAGGCCCTCCTCATCTCCCCCGCTTCGAGGATCTACCACGTTAAGGAGGGGGATACCCTCCTGTCCATCGCGCGGCACCGCGGTGTTTCGCTTGCGCGGCTCCGCCAGCTGAACCCCGCGCTCGGCGGGGGCGATGCCATCTATCCCGGGATGACTCTCACGCTGGAAAAGGCCGCACCGCCGCGCGGCACGCTCGCCGTTACCGGTATCGCGGCTGCCGAAACCCCTGCCGACGAGCTCGTCCCTGTTCTCCCTTACCTTACCTTCCTCGCTGTTGCCGACGGCCGTCTTGCCTCTGACGGTCACGTCACCCTCCCGAATGACGGTGATACCGTCGCCTTGGCCCGTTCCTCGGGCGTCGTACCCCTGCTTATGCTACGGGCGGCCGGGGAGGATTGGCGCAGGGAGGAGGCGACCTCGCGCGCTCTCCTTGCCTCGGAGAATGGGTGCGAGCATCTTGTCGACACTCTCCCTCCCCTGCTCTCTGAGCGCGGCTACGGCGGTGTGCTTTTAGATCTCCCCTTTCTTCCGAGCGAGGGCATCGACACCTTCCGCATGCTAGTCATGCGCCTGCGCCGCCGCCTCGGCCATTCCTCCCTCGTGATGGTCAGCCACACGCCGAGCGGCGATCCCCCCACCTCGCTCTCGCCGCTTCCTCTTGCGCCCCTCGGCCGTGCCGCGGGAGCGCTTTCACTGGCCACCTACGACTTCGCCTCGCGTTACGGCACACCGTCG
>JAZQVJ010000085.1:0-1169 GCA_045631785.1 Eubacteriales bacterium | reverse complement strand
GCAGCTCATAGCGGGTGATGGTCGGGCCGCGTGAGCAGTCCACCTGCTCCTTAACACGAATATTGAAATCAGCAAGCGTCTGGCGAAGCAAGGCGATTTTTTCCTCTGTTTCGACCGTATGGTCAGCGCCCTTGCGATTGGTGTCCTCATAAAGCAGGTCCGTGGTGGGGAAGGTGTATTCCCGCGGCACGTACACAGGCTCTGCCTCAGGCTCCGGCTCCACCCTTTCCACACACACAGCCACAGGGGTGGATATCTTTTGGGGCGCGCTCTCACGGCGCACAGGGGCGGGTTCGGGCGCGAAAGCAAAGGAAAGATCCTCTTGTGCCTCCTCTTCCTCGTCCTCGTCTGGGGCAAAAGTACTGTGAGTATCCGTCGGGGGGACAGGGGTAAAGAGTAGCTCCGCTCCGTCCTCGACCTGCTCGCTTTCCGCAAGCTCCTCCTCACCGTCCGAAAGGTCGGCAAAAGTATCAAACAGCTCGTCTTCGTCCTCATCGGGCTCGGTCACGGCAACCTTGTCCGCGAGCTTGTCCTCTTCCTCTTCATCGTAAATATCGGCGACAAAGGGAGAGAGCGGGCGCTCACTCGCGGGCTCCGCCTTGGGTGCAGGCTGTGCGTCATTTTCAAAAAAGTCATTGGCGAAGGCGGGGACAACCTCTTCTTTGGTGGCAGGCGTTTCCGCCTTTTCGCCAAAAATGTCGGTGCCGAACGCGGGAATTCGCTCCCCCTGTACGGGCGTGCGCTCTACAGCGGCAGGTTGCACCTTTTCCTCTTCGAAGATCGCGCCGCCAAAGGGAGCGATCGGGGTCCCCTCATACTTCCGGTCACACGCTTGCCCTGCGGGGCGTCTGGCGGCGGTGCCAAGTTCCTCCTCACCAAAGCCTTGCGCAACGGAACCGGGCGCGGGGGCTGTCTGTGTTGCGGAACGGTTTGCCTGCGAGGGAACCGCGGCGGTTACAGGGCGAACATTTGCACCCGCGCCGCGCTCCGGGAAGGGGCGCACGGGCAAAGCAAAGGGGGCATAGACCTCGCCTTGCGGCTCGGCAGGCGACTTAGCCACCGTGCGCAACACCGTTTCGGGATCGGGCTCGGCGGTCTGCTTTACGGGCGCAGGCTCAGGTGTGGGAGCGGTCTCCTCGTCCTCCTCGTCAAACAAATCAAAATCGGAG
>JAZQVJ010000084.1:0-3878 GCA_045631785.1 Eubacteriales bacterium | reverse complement strand
CGGCCCGAGCCCACGGGGAGCAGAGTGAAGGGCGCAGATAACCGAGTGAGGGCGTCTTCATAGAGGCGGCTGCCGGGGGCTCCTCCCCTGCCCCTCCTCCCGGGGGAGGGCAATACAAGCCATTTGGGGCTCTTTTATTTTTCTATTGATTTTTTCCTAAAACTGTGTTAAAATGAAGATGCCAAACAAACTGAATACAGAGTTATGGGTATATTTTTTTTAGGGAATATTTATACCTTTTTTTGCAAATGCTTTCTTACGGTGAATTTGATAAAATGCAAATTCCATACCGTGAGAGAGTATAGAAATATACCCGAGCTGTATAGTTTGTTTGGCGACAACCGGAGTTTGCGTTTTTGTGCGGCAACCCCGGTTGCCGCACTTTTTGTATTCCGGATGTGGGAAGTAGGGTAGTACGATGTGGGAAAAATTAAACATTCTGCGAGGCATCATTGCTGACAAGAACGTCAAAATAGGTTTGGATTACGGAATTTGCAGAACAGCAGTGATTCTCTTGGAGTTTGGCTTTGGCGACAAGGAGATCATAAAGGCCTTGATGACGCATTTCTTTCTTGGGTATAGCCAAGCGGAAAAAGCGTTAACAAAAGCAAAGAGGACTCGCACGAGATAGCTTCTGCCACCTACTGAAAAAAGCACCCCTGTGGGTGCTTTTTTATGGCGCGGAGCGATTTGCACTCTCTTGCGGCGCAAGGGGCAGAGCCCAAGGAGGCATTGGAGTATTTTGCTTTGGAAGCACAGCAAAGGGTGGATTGCCGGTATATCGCTTTTCAAAAATTGCCATAATCTGATTGGAGATATATTTTTCTAATTCGGCTTGCCCTCCCTGCCGTTATCTCGGTCCGGGGCAGAACGCGAGGGGGGACTTGCTTTTTGGAGTAAAAGGTGCTATACTTACCTTGGTCCTGACCGTGCTGCGCACGGCCCCGACTCGCGTTATTTTTTGAAAGGGGGATGCGCCGATGTCCTTCATTCCCGCATATTTGCCTGCCTGCCCGTTCCCCGGGAGGGTGGCATAATGGCGCAGATTCCGCCCATGGGCGAGGGGCGCCCCGATATCTTTGACCGCCTGATGGGACTGCCCGTTCTGCGGATTTTCGAGCCCTTCTACCGCGCTCATAAGGAGGGGCTGCTCTACCTCTTTTTCGGTGGGGTGACGACGCTTGTGGGGCTCGGCTCCTTCTGGCTGCTGGAGAGCCTCCTGGGGCTTGATGCCCTGATCGCCAACCCCCTCTCGTGGCTGCTCGCGGTGATCGTGGCCTTCCTCACTAACCGCACCTGGGTCTTTGACTCTCTGACCGTGGGGGCGGCCGCCTATTTCATTCAGTTCCTCTCCTTCTGCGCCAGCCGCGTGACCACCCTGCTCATTGAGGAGGGGATCCTCCTCTTCTTCGTGACGTGGCTTGCCCTTCCCGCCTTCCCCGTGAAGCTGGCGGCGAGCGTTGTCGTGGTGCTGCTCAATTATCTACTAAGCAAGCTGTTCGTCTTTCGCAAGAGGAAGGCCCGAGCGCCTGAGGATGATAAATAGGTAAAGTAAGGTTTACAAAAAGCAAAAAAGAGATGCATATGCATCTCTTTTTTCTTTTAATAGCCGTAGCGATAGAGGAAAGCACGTTTCCTTTGGGGATCGGACTCGTCCTTAAGACGTTCGGTGAGCAGGCGACGGCGCGAGGCCGCAAAGTCGATCTCGCCGGCATCGGTAAGACGGCGGAGAGTGTCCTCCACCTCGCCCCGGCGGTAGCCCTTGGCAACAAGGGCCTCGGTAATGCGGCGCGGTCCCCAGAGCTTGCGCGCGGCGGCCAGAACGGCGCGCTCAAGGAGATCGCCCTCGCGGAGGTAGCCGCGGCGGATCACCTCGGAAACGGCACGGTCGGAGGCCTTGGCGGCATGGCCGCGGGCGCGGAGCTTGCGGCGGAGGGTGGCGGCGTTATTGTCGGAAAAGGCGAGGATACGCAGGGCGGCGCGCAGGGCGGCATGGGCCGCGGCCATAGTGAGAAGGCGCGCTTCATCCTCGCCGTCAAGCGTGTCGCCGACGGCGGGGCATCCGAGGGCACTGTATTCGCTCTCGGTGATGGCGTATTTGGCGATCTCCCCCTCCTCGGTCCTTACCGTGATAAGAACGGGGGCCGTCTTGGTCTTCCCCACCGCAAGAAGGATCAGCATCGCGGCGGCTTACTCGTCGTCACCGAACTCGCGCAGATCGAACTCATCCTCCTCGTCACCCTCGGGCAACGGCTCGTCGGGATCAAGGCTACTGTATTTCTCCTTGATCTTGGCTTCGAGGGTATCCATCAGATCGGGGTTGGCCTCAAGGAAAAGGCGGGCCTTATCCTTGCCCTGGCCGATGCGCTGACCGTCGTACGAGAACCAGGCACCGCTTTTCTCAAGCAGGCCGAGCTTGATACCGACCTCGAGGATCTCGGCCGATTTGCAAATGCCGTGACCGTAAAGAATGTCGAATTCGGCAGTCTTGAAGGGAGGCGCGACCTTATTCTTAACGACCTTGCAGCGAACACGGTTGCCGTAGACATCGCTCCCCGACTTCAGGCTCTCGGTCTTGCGGATCTCGATACGCACCGAGGAATAGAACTTGAGCGCGCGGCCGCCCGTTGTGACCTCGGGGTTGCCGTACATCACGCCGACCTTTTCACGGAGCTGGTTAATGAAGATCACGACGCAGTTGGTCTTGGAGATAGCACCCGAGAGCTTCCGCATTGCCTGGGACATCAGGCGCGCCTGCAGGCCCACGTGCGAGTCACCCATATCGCCGTCGATCTCCTGGCGCGGCACGAGAGCCGCGACCGAGTCAACGACCACGACGTCGATCGCCCCCGAAAGGACGAGCGCCTCGACGATCTCAAGCGCCTGCTCACCGCAATCGGGCTGGGATACGAGAAGATTGTTGATGTCAACGCCGAGCTTCTTGGCATAGACCGGATCCAGCGCATGCTCGGCATCAATGAAGGCGGCTTCACCGCCCGCCTTTTGCACCTCGGCAATGACGTGGAGGGCCACCGTGGTTTTGCCCGAGGACTCGGGGCCGTAGATCTCCACCACGCGGCCACGCGGGACGCCGCCGATGCCAAGGGCAAGGTCGAGCGTCATTGAGCCGGTGGATACGGCGCTGACGTTCATCGCGGCGTTCTCGCCAAGACGCATGATCGTCCCCTTGCCGCAATCGCGCTCAATGCGGGCCAACGCGGTCTCAAGAGCCGCGCGCTTATCACTCCCCGAGGCCGAGGCTTCGGGCTTCGTCGTTTTTTTCGTAGCCATGTATTTTCTCCTTTTCGGTTTTGTACTTAGAGTATAGCAGAGGGCGTGTACCGTTTTTGGTACATGAGGGCGCCGGGAAGGGGTGCGGCGGGAAAGGGCGCCGGGAAAAGGGCGCCGGGAAAAGGGTGCCGGGAAAGGGTGCCGGGAAAAGGGTGCCGGGAAAGGGTGCCGCGGAAAGATCAGGGACGGATACGGATGGCACCGTCGGCACGGATCGAAAGGATCATACAGGCATCCTTGCCGAAGATCGAGTTCATAAGGGAAGCATAGGCATCGGCAAGGTCCCGGCGGACAAAGGTCTGGATCGTACCGGCGAAGCCGCCGCCATGGACGCGCCAGGCGCAATCGCGGCCGTCAAGGGCGCCCTCGGTCACTGCAAGAGCCAGCGAGAGCCCCTGCTCGGCGACATTCTTTGTGGTATAGACGTTCTGGAGGTACTGGAAGCTCGAGCGCCCCGAGGCCAGCTCACCCGCAAGGAAGGCGGAAAGATCGCCGCGGCGCAGGGCCTCGGCCTGGGCAAGGGCGCGGTCGTTCTCGCGGACAAAGTGGAGGGCGCGCAGAAGGGCGCGGTCGCCGACGGCACGGCG
>JAZQVJ010000083.1:0-7529 GCA_045631785.1 Eubacteriales bacterium | reverse complement strand
AGGCAAGGGGGGCGAGGGCAAAAAGAGCCGCGGGGGGGAAATAAAGGGGGGAGCCTCTGTATGTAAAAACCGCAACGTCTTTGCATCTTCGCTTTCTTTTCTACCGCGCTCTCCTCCCCTACCCCTCCTCCCGGAGGAGGGCAATATGACCGAAACGCCATCGCACAATCATAGCATATTCCTAAGGGCAGCTACGGCAGGAGCACAGTCCCTCCACCGCTTTGCGGTCCCCCTCCCCTTGCACAGGGGAGGCCTATTTTCTCCCATCGGCAAACCTCTCCCCCACCACGCTCCTTGCGCGCGGTTTTCGTTTGCCAAAAAAGACCGTCCTTTGGGACGGTCTTTTTGTTTGGTTTTGTTTACAGAAGGCCTTCGACCGAGGCGAGGGCCTCGTCGATCCTCGAGAGATCCTTGCCGCCGGCCATGGCGCTGTCGGGACGGCCGCCGCCCTTGCCGCCCGTGATGGCGGCAACGGCAGAGGCAAGCTTGCCTGCGTGGGCGCCCGCCTTGAGGGCGGCGGCACCGCAGCAGGTGACGAAGGTGAGCTTCTCTCCCGTGACGGCGGCGAAGACGGCCACCATATCGGGGTGCTTCTCCTTGACCGTGTCACACAGGGTACGGGCGGCATCGGGCGTTGCGTCAAGACGGGCCGTGAGCAGACGGACGGCGCCCACGGTCTTGGCCCCGGCGATCAGGGAGGCAAGGCGCGCCTCGGACAGGCGGGCCTCGGCGCTCTCAAGCTTGCGGCGCGCCTCCTTGAGGTCGGCATTCATCTGCTCGGCGCGATGCGGCACCTCGGCGAAGGAGGGGGCCTTCAGCCTTTCGGCGGCGGCGGCAAGCAGGGCCTCGCGGCCATCAAGCAAGCGGAGGACGTTTTCGCCCGTCACGGCGGTGATACGGCGCACGCCCGCAGCCACCGAGCTTTCGCTGACGATACGGAAAAGGCCGATCTCGCCGGTGCTTGCGACGTGGGTGCCGCCGCACAGCTCGGTCGAGGTAGTGCCGATGCGGACGACACGGACGGTCGCACCGTACTTCTCGGAGAACAGGGCCATGGCCCCCATCTCTTGCGCGGTGGCCCGGTCGGTTTCCAGCGTTTCGGCGGCTTCGGCGGCGAGGATGGCGCGGTTGACGGCCGCCTCAACGGCACGGCGCTCGTCCTCGGTCATGGCCGAGAAGTGGGTGAAGTCAAAGCGCAGCTCGCTGTCATCGACGTACGAGCCGGCCTGCTCGACGTGCTTGCCGAGCACCGTGCGGAGAGCCGCCTGGAGCAGGTGGCAGGCCGAGTGGTTGCGGCGGATGGCGGTGCGGCGGGCAACGTCGATCGCGGCAGTCACGGTATCGCCGACGCGCACACAGCCCGCGTCGACAGTGACCTCGTGGAGGTAGATGCCCTCACTCTTTTTGGTGTCACGGACGGTGAGCGTCAGCCCCTCGGCGGTGAGCGTGCCGACGTCGCCTACCTGGCCGCCGCCCTCTCCGTAAAAGGGCGTGACGTCGAGAACGACGGTACCGTCGCCCTCGGAAAGCTCGCTGACCGCTTCACCGTCGGCAAGGATAGCAAGGACACGGGCCGTGGCGGTATCCTCGGTATAGCCGACAAACGCGGTCGGGGCGATGCCGGCGGGCAGAGAGGCCGTATCGCTCCAGCCCTCGGTGGCACCGCGCGCGGCACGGGCGCGGGCGCGCTGCTCGTTCATGAGCGCGGTGAAGCCGTCCTCGTCAAGAGAGAGGCCGCGCTCGGCGGCGATCTCACGCGTCAGATCAATCGGGAAGCCGTAGGTATCGTACAGCTTGAAGGCGTCGGCGCCCGCAAGCTCGGTGCCGCCGGCAGACAGGGTGGCTTCAATGACCTCGGAGAGCATGAGGAGCCCGCCGTCGAGCGTGGCGTGGAAGCGCTCCTCCTCCTTGGCGATCACGCGGAGGATATAGTCGTGCTTCTCGCGGAGCTCGGGATAGGCGCCCTCGCTCTCGCCGATAGCGATCCTTGAAAGCTCGGGGAGGAAGCAACGGTCGATGCCGAGGAGCTTGCCGTGGCGCGAGGCACGGCGGAGGATGCGGCGCAGAACGTACCCGCGCCCCTCGTTGGAGGGAATAACGCCGTCGGCGATCATAAAGGTCGCGGAACGGATATGATCGGTCACAACACGGATCGAGATATCGGCATCGGCCTCCCTGCCATAGGTCTTGCCCGCAATGGCACAGACGGCATCCAGCACGCGGCGGACCGAGTCGACCTCAAACAGGTTGTCCACCCCCTGGAGGACGCAGGCAAGGCGCTCAAGCCCCATGCCGGTGTCGATATTCTTCTGGGCCAGCTCGGTGTAGTTGCCCGCGCCGTCGTTATTGAACTGCGAGAACACGTTGTTCCAGATCTCCATATAGCGGTCGCAGTCACAGCCCGGGCGGCAATCGGGCGAGCCGCACCCGTACCTTTCACCGCGGTCAAAGTAGATCTCGGAGCAGGGACCGCAGGGGCCCTGGCCGTGCTCCCAGAAGTTATCGGCCTTGCCGAGGCGCACAACGCGGCGGGCGGGTACGCCGATCTTCTCTGTCCAGATGGCGTAGGCCTCCTCGTCATTCTCATAGATCGAGGGCCAAAGCAGCTCCGAGGGGATCTCAAGACGCTCGGTCAGGAATTCCCACGCAAGGGCGATGGCCTCCTCCTTGAAATAGTCGCCGAACGAGAAGTTCCCAAGCATTTCAAAGAAGGTGCCGTGGCGCGCCGTATGACCGACACGGTCAAGGTCGGGCGTGCGGATGCACTTCTGACAGGTGGCAATGCGGGGGCAGGGGGGAGTGACCTCACCCGTGAAGAACTTCTTCATCGGGGCCATGCCCGAATTGATGAGAAGGAGCGATCTGTCGCCGTTCGGAACCAGCGAATAGCTCGGCAGGCGCAGATGGCCGTGTTCCTCAAAGAAGGAGAGAAAGGCCTCGCGCAGGTCGTTTAAGGACGTCCATTTCATTATCGTATACCTCCGGGCGCGCTTGCGCGTGCCATTGTTATCATCTAAAAAATTATAATATAGAAAAAAGGCTTTGTCAAGAGGATAGGCGAAATCAGGAGGAGGGGCAAGTAAAATCTTGACTTTGCCGCCCGCTTGTGCTATACTTTTTGTGAAAACAACGAAAGGAGGTCCCCCTATGAGTGAGGAAATTCGCGATGCAAGGCCCACCGACACGGCTCCTGCCGAGGCGGCAGTCCCCGAGGCACACGCGGAGCTGCCGAGGATCACGGCAAGGAACATCGCCGCCCTCCGCACCTCGCGCAAGATGACTCAGCTCGAGCTTGGGGAGCTCCTCAGCTATTCGGACAAGGCGATCTCCAAGTGGGAGCGCGGTGAGGCCGTGCCCGATGCCTACGTCCTTTGCGACCTTTCGCGCATCTTCGGTGTCAGTGTTGACTGGATCCTCTCGCCCCACGGCGAGGAGGAGTCTCCCCCCGCCTCGCGGGATGCGCGCATGACCGTGCGCCTTGCCGTCACGCTGCTCTCCTTTTTCGGCGTGTTTGCCGCCGCAACGGTCGGGTTTGTCGTTTTGGCCACCTTCGGCATCTTCCTCTGGCAGCTCTTTGTTTACGCCCTGCCGGTATCGCTCGTCGTTCTCATCGTGTTTAACTCGATCTGGGGGCAGCGGCAGCGCAATTATCTCCTTGCAGCGCTCCTCCTCCTTTCAGTCCTGCTCGCCTTTTACATCGCCTTCCTCGAGAGGAACCTCTGGCCCCTCTTTCTCCTTGCTGCCCCCGGCAGCGTGATCGTTGCCATCTCACGGCTCCTCACAAAGAAAAAATAAGCTGTCCCCGTGCCGCCCCCGCAAGGAGGGCGGCACTGCCTTTTCTCTCCTGCGGTGGGGGCGGTAGAGCGCGACCGACCGCACGGCGCAAAAATTCTTTTCCGTAGGAAAAACCCCTTGACAAAGCGCAGGGGCGGTGCTATAATAGGTTCGACATTGATCTTTAAGTCGGCACCGTGAGGCCGACAAGGTTCCCATAGCGCGGCGTCACCCCCGGGTGAGGTCTGCTTTTTGCGAGTCTTGTCGGTGGCAAGACTTTTTTGTTAGTTTTTCGGAGGACGCGATGCAAAAGAAGACACAGATCCTTGACGGCGCGGGTATCTCGCGAGCCCTCGCACGCATCACGCACGAGATCATCGAGAGGGGCCGCGGTGCCGAGGACATCTGCCTCCTCGGCGTAAAGACGCGCGGCGTGCCGCTGGCACAGCGCCTTGCCGACAATCTCCGCCGCTTTGAGGGGATCTCGGTGCCCGTCGGCTTTCTTGACGTCACCCACCACCGTGACGACCTGACCGAAAAGGAGCGCGAGAGCGTGGTGGCCGAGTGCCTCATCCCCTGTGACGTCACGGGGCGTACGGTCATCATCGTTGACGACGTTCTCTACACGGGCAGGACGGCGCGTGCCGCCATGGAGGCGGTCTTTGCCGCCGGGCGCGCGGGGGCGATCCGCCTTGCCGTTTTGGTTGACCGCGGCCACCGCGAGCTGCCCATCCGCCCCGATTACGTCGGCAAGAACGTGCCGACCTCCAAGCTCGAAAAGATTTCCGTCCTGCTCTCCGAGACCGACGGCGAGGACGGCGCCTATATCTGCGACCTCTGATCTATCATTACAAAGGAAAAGGAGCTTCACCATGAAAAAGACGATGACGATAAGCGAAGCGATGACCGCCGCAAGCACCGTTGCCACCCGTATTTTTTCCGAGTGCGGGCTTTCTTTTCCCACTTCCGATATCACCGTTCTTCCCGGCTTTTGCGATGTGCATGTGCACTTCCGCGAGCCGGGATTTTCTTATAAAGAAACGATTGCCACCGGCTCGATGGCGGCGGCGCGCGGCGGCTACACCGCGGTTTGCACCATGCCGAACCTCTTGCCCGTTCCCGATGACGCCGCAGCCCTCGCCGCCCAGCTCTCGATCATCCGCCGCGATGCGGTGATCGACGTGCGCCCTCTCGGCGCCATTACGCGCGGCCAGCGTGGGGAGGAGCTCTCCGACATGGAGGGCATGGCCAAGGACGTCGTCGGCTTTTCGGACGACGGCCGCGGCGTTCAGAGCGAGGATATGATGAAGGCCGCCATGGAGCGCGCCAAGGCGCTCGGCAAGCCCATCGTTGCCCACTGCGAGGTGAACGCGCTTCTTCGGGGCGGCTACATCCACGACGGGGAGTACGCGAGGGCCCACGGCCACTGCGGGATCTCCTCCGAGAGCGAGTACGCCGAGGTCGAGCGCGACATCTACCTATCTGAAAGGACCGGATGCCCCCTGCACCTTTGCCACATCTCGACCAAGGAGAGCGTGGCCATGATCCGCGCGGCCAAGGCCCGCGGCGCCGACGTTACCTGTGAGACCGGACCGCACTACCTCGTGATGGACGACGGCGACCTTCGGGAGGACGGCTGCTACAAGATGAACCCGCCGCTGCGCGCGGCCGCCGACCGTGTGGCGCTCCTTGAGGGGCTGCTCGACGGCACGGTGGACATGATCGCCACCGATCACGCCCCTCACTCGGCCGAGGAAAAAAGCCGCGGCCTTCGGGACAGCTCCTTCGGGATCGTGGGGCTTGAGGTCGCCTTCCCCGTGCTTTATACGCGCCTTGTGAGGGAGGGCGTGCTTCCCCTCCCCCGCCTGCTTGAGGCGATGGTCACGGCGCCGCGCCTGCGCTTTGGTCTGCCGCTTGGCAACGACTTCTCGGTGTGGAGCCTTGACGAGGAATTCACGGTCGACAGCAACGACTTCCTCTCCATGGGGAGGGCCACGCCCTTCCTCGGTCAGCGCCTTTTCGGCGTTAACCGTCTGACGGTGGCCGACGGGCGCACGGTTTACAGTAATTAATAAAATATTGTGATATAGAATTCGGAGGAAACACTTATGGCAAAAAGAACCGATCTCAAAAAGATCCTTATCATCGGCTCGGGCCCGATCGTCATCGGTCAGGCGGCTGAGTTCGACTACGCAGGCACCCAGGCCTGCCTCGCCCTCAAGGAGGAGGGCTACGAGGTCGTCCTCGTCAACTCCAACCCCGCGACCATCATGACCGACACGACGATCGCCGACAAGGTCTATATGGAGCCCCTCACGCTGGAATACATCGCCAAGATCCTCCGCCACGAGCGCCCCGATGCCATCGTGCCCGGCATTGGCGGGCAGACCGGCCTGAACCTTGCCATCCAGCTGGAGAAGCGCGGCATCCTCAAGGAGTGCCACGTCGAGCTGCTCGGTACGCCCAGCGAGAGCATTGAGCGCGCCGAGGACCGCGAGATGTTCAAGGAGCTGTGCCGCTCGATCGGCGAGCCGACCATCCCCTCCGAGATCATCTACTCGGTCGAGGAGGCGAAGATCGCCGCCGCGCATATCGGCTATCCCGTGGTGCTGCGCCCCGCCTTCACGCTTGGCGGCACGGGCGGCGGCTTTGCCTACAACGAGGCCGAGCTTGTTGAGATCGTCACGAACGGCCTTGCGCTCTCGCCCGTCGGTCAGGTGCTGGTCGAAAAGAGCGTGCGCGGCTATAAGGAGATCGAATTTGAGGTCATGCGCGACTCGACCGACCGCGCCATCACGATCTGCGGCATGGAGAACGTGGATCCCGTGGGCGTGCATACCGGTGACTCGATCGTCGTGGCCCCCATCCTCTCGCTCCCCGAGCATGAGCTGAAAATGCTCAACGACAGCGCCCTGAAGATCATCCGCGCCCTCGGCATTGAGGGTGGCTGCAACGTGCAGTACGCCCTGCATCCGACAACGGGCGAATACTTCCTCATCGAGGTCAATCCGCGCGTTTCGCGCTCCTCGGCCCTTGCCTCCAAGGCCAGCGGCTATCCCATTGCCCGCGTGACGGCCAAGATCGCCGTCGGCATGACGCTTGACGAGATCGAGCTGCCCGGCACCACTGCCGCCACCGAGCCCCGCCTCGACTATATCGTGGCGAAGTTCCCGCGCTTCCCCTTTGACAAATTCACCTCGGCGCCGAACGTCCTCGGCACCCAGATGAAGGCGACGGGCGAGGTCATGGGCATCGGCTCTACCCTCTCGGAGTGCATGCTGAAGTCGGTGCGCTCGCTGGAGATCGGCGTGAACCACTTCTATATGGCGAAGTTCGACGGTATGACGAAGGACGAGCTTTCGGAGTACGTCAAGACCTTCCGCGCTGACAACATCTTCGCCGTCGCGCAGATGTTCCGCCTTGGAGCCACGGTCGCCGAGGTGCATGAGGCCACAATGATCACCGAGCTCTTCCTTGAGTGCATCAAGGGGATCGTCGAGATGGAGGGCATTCTTACCGAAAAGCCCCTCGACGTGCGCGCCCTCTCGGCGGCGAAGATGCTCGGCTTCTCGGATCCCTACATCGCCAAGCTCTGGAAAACGAGCGAGATGGCGGTGTGCGAGCTCCGCAAGAAGAACGGCATCGTTCCCGTCTTCCGCATGGTCGATACCCTGCACGCCGGGGCGTATATCCCCTACTTCTACTCCTCCTACATGGGAGAGAACCAGTCGATCCTCACCGAGAAGAGGAAGGCG
>JAZQVJ010000082.1:0-2377 GCA_045631785.1 Eubacteriales bacterium | reverse complement strand
ATAAGCCGGGCGTCCTCGAGGCGGCCAGGGCCCTCAAGGAGGAGCTCGAGAAATCCTACCGTGTCAAGCTGGATGACAGCGAAAACTCCCCCGGCTGGAAGTTCGCCGAATACGAGATGAAGGGCGTGCCCGTGCGGATCGAGATCGGCCCGCGCGACCTCGCAAGCGGCCAGTGTGTCCTCGTCCGTCGCGATAACAGACAAAAGACCTTTGCTCCTCTTAACGAGGCGGTCCGCCTTGTCGGTGAGCAGCTGGAGGCCCTCACCCTTGCCCTTTACGAGAAGGCGAGCGCCAACCGTGCCGCCCGCACCTATACCGCAACGACGATGGAGGAGCTTTGCGCCATCGCCGCCGAAAAGAGTGGCTATATCCGCGCCATGTGGTGCGGCGACGTGGCTTGCGAGGAGAAGCTGAAGGAAACGGCTGACGTGACCTCGCGCTGCATGCCCTTCGGCGATACCGAGGAGGTTGCCTCCACCTGCGTTTGCTGCGGTCGCCCCGCTAAGTCGCTGGTCTACTGGGGCAAGGCATACTGATCCAACCTCAAAAGCAGCTTTGAAAGGAGCAGAGAGTGGCATCGAGAATCATGACCGCCCGTTCCCCCGGCGGCAGACTTCTGACCATCGAGGCGATCGATAACATCCCGTCCACCGCCAACCTCCTTGAGAGGATCGCCATGCGCGGCGGCAGCGACGGATACATCGTGCTCTCCGAGACCTCGGTCCACGGCGACGCGGTGAAGAAGCGCGACAGCGAGAAGCGGTTGCTCGTCAGCATCCTTCTCCGCCCGTCTCTCCCCCCGTCCCGTGTCGCGATGTTCTCGGTTCTCGGCGCCTTGGCACTCGTTCGCACGGTCCGCCGCCATTCCCCCCTTGAGCCCAGGATCCGATGGGTTGGAGATCTGTACGTTGACAAGAGAAAGATCGCCGAGGCAACGGCGCGCGGTACGCTCCTCCCCGGCGGCTCGGGCTTCCGCTACGTTATCGTTAATCTTTCGCTTAGCCTTGAGGGGGTCTTCACAAAAAAACTCTCCGAGATCGTCCGCAGCGTTTTCTCCTCACGGCGCGAATCGCCCGCCGAGCATATCTCGGAAACACTGATCAACGAATTCTTTTCGCTTTACGAGGGGATGACGGCCGGTGAGGCCGCGACCTTCCTTGATGAATACCGCGACCTCTCTCTCTTGCGCGGCAAGCACATCCGCGTCGTCAAGAACGGCCGCTATACCCGCGCTACCGTCATCGGCATTGACGACGATGCCGGCCTCGTTGTGGCGCCAAGGCGCGGGGGCAGTACCGTTCTCCACTCGGTCTCCGAGCTTTACGACCCGAGGCGATCGCACAAAACGACACTCCCCGAGCAATAAAAGAACAAGGAAGCAGCTGCTTCCGTGTTCTTTTTTACAATTCGTTCCGGATAAGATCCTCGTAGCTCTCGCGGCGGACGATCAGGCGGTCCTCCCCCTCGGCGATCAAGACGATCGGAGGACGGGGGATGCGGTTGTAATTGGAGGCCATCGCGTAGTTGTAAGCCCCCGTCGTCAGGACGGCCAAAAGATCCCCTCGCTCGGGGCGAGGAAGGACCACACCCTCCTGGATCAGGTCACCGCTTTCACAGCAGCGCCCCGCAATACTGCACACGAAGTCGCGCGCATCGTTCATGCGGCTCGCCGGCTCAACGGTGTAGGGCGACTCGTATAGCGCAAAGCGCGGGTTGTCGGGCATACCGCCGTCCACCGAAACGTAATTCTTAAAGCCGGGGATGGTCTTGACGCTACCGACGGTATACAGTGTCATACCGGCATCCGCCACAATGCTGCGCCCGGGCTCCATGCGGAAGGCCGGCAGGGGGAGCGAAAGCTCGGCGGCTACCGTCTTCACCGTGGCACCGATCCTCGCAATACAGGCAGCGTAATCAAGCATCGGATGCTCGGCGAGATAACGGACACCAAGGCCGCCGCCGAGGTTGATCTCGGTGGCTAAAAAGCCAAGCGAGTGCCACATATCGGAGGCAAAGGCGAGCATAAT
This sequence comes from Eubacteriales bacterium, assembly GCA_045631785.1. Classification (GTDB taxonomy): domain Bacteria; phylum Bacillota; class Clostridia; order Oscillospirales; family CAG-272; genus UBA1740. The sequence goes on along the minus strand of JAZQVJ010000082.1, from coordinate 350 downwards.
ACGGGCCGCCTCCTCAAAGGGCTCGGTCTCAAAGATCTGGGATCCGATATGGCAATGATAGCCGGCGAGCGCGATATGCTCTCTTGCCAGAGCCTCGCGGCAAAGCGCCTCGGCCTGCCCGGTCTCAATGGCAGCACCGAATTTGGAATCAACACGCCCCGTCGAGATGGCGCGATGGGTATGCGGATCGATCCCCGGTGTCAGGCGGAGCAAGACCTTCTGGCGGATGCCGCGCAGGGCGGCCTCGCGCTCGATGGCATCCAGCTCCTCGACCGAATCGCAGACGAAGCAGCCAACGCCGCTTTCCATGGCGTACGCGACATCGGCATCGGTCTTGTTGTTGCCGTGGA
>JAZQVJ010000081.1:0-7612 GCA_045631785.1 Eubacteriales bacterium | reverse complement strand
CTTTGCATCTTCGCTTTCTTTTCTACCGCGCTCTCCTCCCCTACCCCTCCGCGGCGCTTCGCTCTGCGCAACTCAACTAATCAAAAATCCGCCCTATCGGTTGATTTTTGAAGTTTCGTTTGCCCGGAGGAGGGCAATATGACCGAAACGCCATCGCACAATCATAGCCTATTCCTAAGGGCAACTACGGCAGGGGCACAGTCCCTCCACCGCTTTGCGGTCCCCCTCCCCTTGCACAGGGGAGGCCTATTTTCTCCCATCGGTAAACCTCTTTTGAACCACGCGTCTATCGCGTGGTTTTTGTTTACCAAAAAAAGAAAAAGACACCCGCTATGCGGGTGGATTTTCTTTTTAGGCGCGCTTGCCGATCTTGATCTCGCCGTGCTTTGCCTCATACTGCTCGATGCAGTCACGGATCAGAATGAGGATCTGGCTGTTCGCGCTCCGGCCCTCGTAATCGGCGACCACGTGCAGCTTGTCAAGCATCTCTTCCTCAATCCGTATGGATAAGCTTTTTGTTGCCATATGAACCTCGTTTTGAACGTATTATGTATTTACATTACACCCATTTTGTGTTATAATGGGTTATATAGATGCATATTATATCCAAAACGCGCCCACAGTTGAGGCGTGCCGGGGGCCTTCACTCCTCCGTCACCTCAAAAAGGTCGTTGGGGGTGCAGTCGAGCAAGAGGCAGAGCGCTTCTATCGTTTCATAGCGGATCGACTTGGTTTCGTTATTGATCATGCGGTTGAAATTCTGATAGCTCATCCCCAGCTGCTTATACAACCAATACTTGGTCTTGCCCTTGGCAGCAAGGAGCTCTTTCGCCCTTAATTTTACCATAAGACATCTCTCCGTAAGATATGTTCTAATGAGATGATACCTTATTTTTGCCATTGACATATAGACTAATGCATTATATAATGAATACAATAGATACACGGAGGTGGATGATGAGGCGTGAAAGGCTGATGCCCGGGTACGATGGACGGGATTGCAAATGGAATGGAGAAAGAAAAAACATCTTTGGCAAATGGATCGAATGTCGGTGCGATGAATGTGATTATCTCATCTGCTGTACGACCAACCGGAATTCCTGCGAGGCCTGCGATCATCCCCGCTGTCCGCGGCGGATCGCAGAGGAACGGGAGAGCTCCAGAAGGCGTACCGAGCGTAACTCTCGGCGGTAGTAAAAAGAGGTGGCAGAGCCACCTCTTTTTACGGTTATGCCGAAATTCGAAGCCCCCGCAAGGGCATCTCGGCGAGGATGCTCCGCAAGCTTTCCTCTCAAGCCATGGGCGCGCGAATTTTGAGCAGAAAGCATCGAGCACGACCTGAAGGCGTACAAAGCGTACGTCGAACGGTCGTGCTCGGCGGTAGTAAAAAGAGGTGGCAGAGCCACCTCTTTTTACGGTTATGCCAAAATTTGAAGCCCTCAAAAGAGGCCGGAGATCTTCCCGTTACTATCCACGTCAATCTTCTCCGCGGCAGGAACCTTCGGAAGGCCCGGCATCGTCATAATGTCACCCGTGAGGACGACGATGAAGCCGGCGCCGGCCGACACCTTGACCTGGCGGACGGTGACGATGAAGTTCTCGGGGGCGCCGAGCTTCGTGGGATCGTCCGAGAAGCTGTACTGCGTTTTCGCCATGCAGACCGGGATCCTGTCGTAGCCGAGGGCGGTGAGGGTGGCGATCTGCTTCTTGGCGGCGGGCGTGAAGTTCACGCCGTCGGCACGGTAAACACGCTTGGCCACTGCCTCGATCTTCTCCTCAATGGTAACGTCAAGGGGATAGCTGAAGGAGAAGTCGTTCTTCTCCTCGCAAAGACGGACGACCTCCTCGGCGAGGGCCATACCGCCCTTACCGCCGTCGGCCCACACGGTCGAAAGAACGACGTTGACACCGAGGGCGCGGCACTTCTCAATGACGAGGTCGATCTCGGCATCGGTATCGGTCGGGAAGCGGTTGACCGCAACGACGCAGGGGAGCTTATAGACGGTCGTGATGTTCGACACGTGGCGGAGCAGGTTCGGAATACCTGCCTCAAGAGCCGCAAGGTTCTCTGTGCCGAGCTCGGTCTTTGCAAGGCCGCCGTGCATCTTGAGAGCGCGGACGGTGGCAACCATAACGACGGCATCGGGGTTAAGCCCCGCGGCGCGGCACTTGATATCGAGGAACTTCTCGGCGCCGAGGTCGGCACCGAAGCCTGCCTCGGTAACGGTGTAGTCGCCGAGCTTCATCGCCATACGGGTGGCGATGACCGAGTTGCAGCCATGGGCAATGTTGGCGAAGGGACCGCCGTGGACGAAGGCGGGCGTGCCCTCCAGCGTCTGGACGAGGTTCGGCTTCAGGGCGTCCTTCAGGAGCGCGGCCATCGCACCGACGGCACCCAGCTCGCCCGCCGTGACGGGGCGCTCATCGTAGGTGTAGGCAACCACGATGCGCGAGAGGCGCGCCTTCAGGTCGTCAATGTCCGAGGCAAGGCAGAAAACAGCCATGATCTCGGAGGCGACGGTGATATCGAAGCCGTCCTCACGCGGCACACCGTTGACACGGCCGCCGAGGCCGTCGGTCACGAAGCGGAGCTGACGGTCGTTCATATCGACGCAGCGGCGCCAGGTAATGCGGCGGGGATCGATCCCCAGGCGGTTGCCCTGGTAGATGTGGTTGTCGAGCATGGCGGCAAGCAGGTTGTTCGCCGCGCCAATGGCGTGGAAGTCGCCCGTGAAGTGGAGGTTGATGTCCTCCATCGGCACGACCTGCGCGTAGCCGCCGCCGGCGGCACCGCCCTTGACACCGAAGACCGGGCCGAGCGAGGGCTCACGGAGGGCCACCATCGTGCGCTTCCCGATGCGGCGGAGGCCGTCGGCAAGGCCGATCGTCGTGGTGGTCTTCCCCTCCCCGGCGGGAGTGGGGGTAATGGCGGTCACAAGGATGAGCTTGCCGTCCCGGCGCTCGGATTCGTTCAAAAGAGCGTAGTCGACCTTGGCCTTGTAGCGGCCGTACAGCTCGACGTACTTGTCGTCGATCTCGGCGCGCTTCGCGATCTCGGTGATGGGCTGCATGGGAGTTGCCTGTGCGATCTCAATGTCCGAAAGATATGCCATGGTGGTGGTTTCCTTCCTTTTTTGTACTGTTTTGTTTACTTAAAATACTTGACGGCCGAGGCGAACATCTTCATGTCATAGTCGCCGAGGACGTTCTTGTAGAGGCCGGCGCCGATGCGCTCGGAGTGGCCCATCTTACCGAAGACACGGCCGTCGGGCGAGGTGATGCCCTCGATCGCGTAGGTCGAGTTGTTGGGGTTATAGCGGACGTCGGCCGTCGGGTTGCCGGCAAGATCGACGTACTGCGTGGCGATCTGACCGTTGGCCGCGAGGTCGGCGATGACCTCGCTCGAGGCCAAGAAGCGACCTTCACCGTGCGAGATCGGCACGGTGACGATGTCACCGACGTTCATCGCCGAGAGCCAGGGGGACTTGTTCGACGAGATGCGGACACGCACGAGCTTCGATTGGTGGCGCGCGATGGTGTTGAAGGTCAGCGTCGGGCAGTTCTCGTCGGTGTCGATGATCCTCCCGTAGGGGACGAGGCCGAGCTTGACGAGAGCCTGGAAGCCGTTGCAGATGCCGCACATAAGACCGTCACGGCGATCGAGAAGCTCACCGACAGCCTCGCGGATACCGGCGTTCTTGAAGAAGGCCATGATGAACTTTCCGGAGCCATCCGGCTCGTCACCGCCCGAGAAGCCGCCCGGCACGAAGATCATCTGCGATTCCTTGACCTTGGCCGCGAAGTCGGCGGCGCTCCTTGCGATGCCGTCACGCGTCAGGTTGTTGATGACAAAGATATCGGCCTCGGCACCGGCATCACGCATCACCTTGGCGGTGTCGTACTCGCAGTTGGTGCCGGGGAAGACAGGGATCAGGACGCGCGGGCGCGCGACCTTGACGGCGGGAGCGCATCTCTCCTCGGCCTCGTAGGCAAAGGCCGAAAGGAGGGGGGCGGGCTGCTCGGCGACGGGATAGACACTCTCAAGGCGGCCTTCATAGAGGTCGGCGAGGTCCTTCATGGCAAGCACGGTGTCGCCGCGGGTGATCGTGGCGTCGGCCGTCGTGGTACCGACGAGCGTGCCGTCCTCAAGCTCTCCGTCGGTTTCGATCAGGAAGGCGCCGTACTTGTAGGCAAAGAGGTCGGAAACCGAAAGGGCGTCACCGTAGGCGAAGCCGAGGCCGTTACCGATAGCCATTTTGTAGATGCCCTCGGCGATGCCGCCGTAGGTGGGTGTCCAGGCAGAGAGGATGCGCCCCTCGGAGGCGAGTGCCTCCATTCTGTCAAAGAGAGCGAGGAGCGAGGCGGTGACGGGGAGGCCCTTCTCATCGTAGAGGGGCTCAAGGAGGTAGACATTGTGGCCCGCGCCCTTGAATTCGGGCGAGATGACCTCACCCGTCTTGCCGATGGTCACGGCAAAGGACACGAGCGTCGGAGGTACGTCAAGATCCTCAAAGGAGCCACTCATCGAGTCCTTGCCGCCGATCGAGCCGATGCCAAGATCCAGCTGAGCGCGGAAGGCGCCGAGCAGGGCCGCGAGGGGCTTGCCCCAGCGGCGGCCGTCACGGCCGGGCTTTTCAAAGTATTCCTGGAAGGTGAGGTAGACGTCACGGAAGGTGGCACCCGTGGCAATGAGGCGGCAAACGCTCTCAACGACGGCGAGATAGGCGCCGTGGTAGGGGCTCTTCTCGGTGACGTAGGGGTTATATCCCCAGGACATGAACGAGCAATCGTCGGTGTGGCCGCGCTCGACCGAGATCTTGTGCACCATCGACTGGATGGGAGTCTTCTGGTGCTTGCCGCCGAAGGGCATCAGCACGGTGCCTGCACCGATCGTCGAGTCAAAGCGCTCGGAAAGACCGCGGCGCGAGCAGACGTTCAGATCGGAAACGAGGGCGCGATAGCCGGCCTCAAAATCAAGGATGGCGGGCTTTTCAAACGCCATGGGGGCGGCGGGGGCGATCGAGATATGCTTCTCGGCGCCGTTGGAATTCAGGAATTTGCGCGAAAGGTCAACGATGGTCTTACCGTTCCAGTGCATACGGAGGCGCGGCTCGGCCGTGACCTTGGCAACGACGGTCGCCTCAAGGTTCTCGCGCGCGGCGGCGGCGAGGAAGGCATCGACGTCCTTCGCCTCGACCACAACGGCCATTCTCTCCTGCGATTCGCTGATCGCAAGCTCGGTGCCGTCAAGGCCGTCATACTTCTTGGGTACGGCGTTGAGGTCGATCGAAAGACCGTCAGCCAGCTCGCCGACCGCGACCGACACGCCGCCCGCACCAAAGTCGTTGCAGCGCTTGATCATGCGGCAGGCCTCGGGATCGCGGAAAAGGCGCTGGAGCTTGCGCTCCTCGGGTGCGTTGCCCTTCTGTACCTCGGCGCCGCAGGTCTCAAGCGACGAGAGGGTGTGCTTTTTGGACGAGCCGGTGGCACCGCCGCAGCCGTCACGCCCGGTGCGGCCGCCGAGAAGGATGACGGCATCGCCGTCCTCGGGACATTCGCGGCGAACGTTGGCGGCAGGGGCGGCGGCGATGACCGCGCCGATCTCCATGCGCTTGGCGGCGTAGCCCTTGTGATAGATCTCATCGACCATGCCGGTGGCAAGGCCGATCTGGTTGCCGTAGGAGGAGTAGCCCGCCGCCGCCGTTTGCACGATCTTGCGCTGGGGGAGCTTACCCTCCATCGTTTCCTCGATCGGGCGCGTGGGATCGGCCGCACCCGTCACGCGCATGGCGGCGTAAACGTACGAGCGCCCCGAAAGGGGATCGCGGATGGCACCGCCGATGCAGGTGGCGGCACCGCCGAAGGGCTCGATCTCGGTCGGGTGGTTGTGGGTTTCATTCTTGAAGAGGAGGAGCCAGGGCTGCTTCTCGCCGTCAACGGTCACGTCGATCTTGACGGTGCAGGCGTTGATCTCCTCGGATTCGTCGAGCTTGTCAAGGCGACCGTCCTTTTTGAGCTGCTTGACGGCGATCGTCGCAACGTCCATCAGGTTCTTGGGCTTCGTCCGGCCAAGCCCCTCGCGAACGGCAATATAGTCGGCCCACGCGGCGGCCAGCGTTTCGTCCTCAAAGGTGACGTCGTCGATCGTCGTTAAGAAGGTGGTGTGGCGGCAGTGATCCGACCAGTAGGTGTCGATCATGCGGATCTCGGTGAGTGTCGGATCGCGCCCCTCCTCATTCTTGAAGTAGTCGCGGCAGAAGCGGACGTCGTCAAGATCCATGGCAAGGCCATAGGTCGCAAGAAACTCGGCAAGCCCCTTGTCATCAAGAGCGATAAAGCCCGAGAGCGTTTCGACCTCGGTCGGGATCTCGTACTTCACCTCAAGCGTTGCGGGCAAAAGGAGCGAGGCCTCGCGCGCCTCAACGGGGTTGATGATGTACTTGCGGATGGCGGCAAGGTCGGCCTCGGTGAGGTCGCCCTCAAGGAGATAGATGCGCGCCGTGCGGATGACGGGGCGCTCGACCTGTGCGAGGATCTGGATGCACTGCGCGGCCGAGTCGGCGCGCTGGTCGAACTGACCGGGCAGATACTCGACGGCGAGGGTATAGGGCGCCTCGGGACACTCGTCATACACAAGGTCAAGCTGGGGCTCGGAGAACACCGTGCCGACCGCCTCGCGGAAGAGGTCCTCGGCGAGCCCCTCCACGTCATAGCGGTTGAGAAGGCGCACGCCCGTGAGCCCGCGGATGCCGAGAAGCCCCGTAAGCTCTGCAAGGGTGGCCCTTGCCTCGTTTTCAAGGCCCGGGCGCTTTTCTACAAAAATTCTGTAAACCATACTTTACTACTCCTTACTGTTCGGTCGCGGCAAGGGCGCGCGCGCCGATGTCGTGGCGGGAGAACGCACCCCGGAAGGTGATCCTTTCGGTGCGGGCGTAGGCCGTGGCAAGCGCTTCCCGGAGGGTGGGGGCGGTGGCACAAACGCCAAGCACACGGCCGCCGCTTGTGACGAGGGTACCGTCCTTGTCGGCGGCGCCGGCAACGACAACGTGCGCGGCAACGTCCTCGGGGATCTCGATCGGGAAGCCCTTCTCATAGGACGAGGGGTAGCCGCCCGAGGCCATGATCACGCAGGCGGCGGCGCCCTCCGAGAAAACGACGGGCGTGTCGGCGAGGGTGCCGTTCGTTGTGGCCTGCATAACGGTCAAAAGGTCGCTCTTGAGCAGGGGCAGGACCACCTGCGTTTCGGGATCGCCGAAGCGGCAGTTGTACTCGATAACGCGCGGCCCCTTCGGGGTAAGCATCAGGCCGAAGTAAAGACAGCCCGTGAAGGGGCGCCCCTCGGCGGCCATGGCGCGGACCGTCGGGAGGAAGATGGTTTCCATACACTCGGCGGCGATCGCCTCGGTGTAGTAGGGGTTCGGGGCGACCGTGCCCATACCGCCGGTATTGAGGCCGGTGTCGCCGTCCCCGGCGCGCTTGTGGTCCATCGAGGAGACCATCGGGACGAGGGTCACACCGTCGGTAAAGGCGAGCACCGAGACCTCGGGGCCGGTGAGAAATTCCTCAATGACGATGCGGTCACCGCTCTTGCCGAAGACGTGATCCTCCATCA
>JAZQVJ010000080.1:0-3537 GCA_045631785.1 Eubacteriales bacterium | reverse complement strand
GGTAAAATTTTTTTCTCGGGTGGGGGAAAATAAAACGCTACGGGTCGGCGATTTTTCGTTGCGCGGGCGCATACGATTATAATGTAGAAGAAAATTGCGAAATATCTGTTGACAACGGCCGATATTTGTGGCATAATAGTGGCAAGCAGAGCCGTAGGGGGGTAGTGTACCCTTTTGCGGGGATGCGACCGCGCCAGCGGTTCCACATATGGGTTTTATTATTTTATTTCGCGGCGAAACCGCAGAAGGAGTAACACACCATGAGAAAGACCAATAAAAAGGGCTTTACGATCATCGAGCTGGTTATCGTTATCACGGTAATTGCCATCCTCGCCGGCGTACTGATCCCTACTTTCGCGAGCGTTATTAAGAAGGCGAATATTTCCGCCGACCAGCAGCTTGCCTCGATGATGACCGATTCGCTGAAGAACTCGGGCAAGACTCCCGCTAACTTTGACGAAGCTCTCGCCATCCTCCGTGAGGACGGCTACGATGTGGCTTCGCTGAACGCCAGAACCTCGAACTACTACCTTGTATGGGAAAAGTCGACCAACCAGATCATCCTGGTTGACAAGAATCTCGAGCTCGTTTACGCTGATGCTACCCTTGCCGCCGACACCACCGTCAACTCGAATTGGCACTTTGCTGTCGCCCCCGGTGACAAGGCCGATGCCATCAAGTCGAGCAATGGTACGGTTGTTCCCACCATCACGAAGAACTACATCGGCAAGGATGCCGCCAAGGTCGTCGAGATCCTCAAGACCAACGGCATCGTTACCATTAGCGAGAATGTTAAGTTGACCGAGGCTCCCGATCATCCTTCAAACGGGGGTAAGGATGGCATCCGCATTAAGGACGGCCAAGACGTTACGCTGACGATGAGCGGCATGACGATGAATGCTGATTTCGATGCTTGGGGCTACAATGTTTTTCAGGTAAACAAAGGTAGCCTTACTCTTAAAGACGGCACCATTACTGCAGCCGCTAAGGATACTGCGAAGCCCAATACTCAGCAGAATCTTTATGGTATTGTTCGCGTCGGTAATGACGATCACAGCGTACAGGTTCAGGCTCGCGTTGAAAACATGACTCTCAATTTTGCTGCCAAACCTGGTGCCACCTCAACAGGGGGCGTATTCGTCGTTGGCAGCAAAGGTGCCAAGCTCTACGTAAAGAACACCGTGGTAACTACCACCAAGGCCGTAGGTGCTGAAATTGCTTACGGCTATGCTGAGTTTGAGAACGTAACCATCACCGCCCCCACAAGCGGCGATTGGTTCGATACTTGCGCTTCTGCTTCTTTCGGTGGCACACTCGTTATTAAGAGTGGCTCGTACACTGGGGCCGACACTGCTGCTTCTATCCTCACTTCCGGCGGCACCATTAAAATTAACGGCGGCATCTTCACCTCCAACGATGACTCGCCCCTTAGGCTCCACGCAATTAGCTATGACGGCGCTGTTTCTACCATTGAGATCACCGGTGGCACTTTCAACGGCAAGGCTTGGAACACCATCACCAAGGCTGAGTGGGTTACACTTTGCGAAGGCGTTACTGAGGCTGGCGTTACCGTCACCGACGCCAAGGTTACTCTGACCCTCGACTAATTCAATTCCATTAAATTCATCTTTTGAACTACTCCGCGGGGATCTTGTATCTGCCGCGGAGTAGCCTACTAAGGAGAAAACAATGAGAAGCAATAATAAGGGCTTTACGATCATTGAGCTTGTGATCGTGATTGCCGTGATCGCCATCCTCGCGGGTGTTATGATTCCCACCTTCTCGTCGGTGACTAAGAGAGCCAAGGACTCTGCCGCATTGCAGGAGGCTGAGGCGGCGCAGTCGATCCTTCTGACGCTTGAGGACGGGCAGTTGAACGCGCCCGTGGTGGAGGACTATGTCGGTCACACAAAGACGACAACGATCTATTATTTTATCCTGAACCGCGGCGAGGACGACGTTCGTTGGTACGAGCTCAAGGACGGTGAGCTGACGACTGTAGATGCTCCTACCGCGAAGACTCCCGACACTCAGGACGACAAGGTATATGCCATCTCGCAGAAGAAGGCCGAGGAGGTTCTTAATCTATTCTATCCCGAAATTGCGGATGATGATCCCGAAAAGGCAACGAAGGAAGCCAAGAACTATACGGCTGTCCTCAACGAGGACCTTGCCGACGTTGTTATTTGGAAGCTCGTTATGGTCGAGCCTTTTAACTGATTTTAACAACTATTCAACACCGCAACACCTTTTGGGGTGTTGCGGTGTTTCTTCTCTACTCATTCCGTGAAAGGAGGAAACCGCATGAGAGTGTCTACTCGTTCCCGGCGCGGCGTTACGCTCGTCGAGCTTTGCGTGGTGATCGCGCTGGTGGCAATTCTTTCGACGATGGTGGTTTCCTTTTCTGTGCTGACGAGCCGGCGGTCACGGGCCGCCGAGGCGCGGCTTTCTGCCATGCAGGAGATCGCCAAGATCGAGGTCGTGGTGGACGCGTGGTTTGGGAGGCAAGAGGAGCAGGCGAACAAAGTGACGGCGGCGGACGGCGCGCTTACGCGAGGCGGGGACGAGCTTTGGTTTGATGCCGAGAGCAAGACCTTGCTTGGCGAGGTTTCGGGTGAGAGGGTGTATTCGCTCCCGGTGGAGTACGTGACGGGGGTTACGTTTTCCCAAAGCGGCGAGGTGTATTTTTGCAAGGTGACATATGAGCTTCCGACGGGGGGCGAGAGTATTACGTTTTGTGTGAACCCCCGCGTGGGGGAGGCAAAGCCCTCTCAGTTGAGCCCTCTCAGTTAGCCCTCTCCGTCACGCTTCGCGTGCCACCTCCCCCGGAGGGGGAGGCTATAAGAGCAACAACACCTTCGCAAGGTGGAGGGGGAAGCAAAAGAAAGGATAGCGTTATGAAAGGAAGACGGCGCGGGTTTACGCTGCTTGAGGCGGTGGCGGCCATCGCGGTGGTGGTTATTGTGAGCGCGGCGGCGCTGACGCTGGCGCTTTCTTCGGTGCGCGCGGAGGAGCGCGCTTTGCGGCTTGACGAGGTTTCCATTCTTGCGGAAAACGCGGTGGAGTGCTATCGGGCGGCGAAGGATTTCGACGAGTTCGCTACGTTGATCGAGGACACGGAGAACGGGGATTTTGAGAGTGACGGAAGCACCGTGACGCTCCGGCGGCGTGGGTATACTGTGACTATGGATATTTCCGATAGCGGGATCGTGATCAAGGGGATCGACGAGGACGAAACGGAGTTTTATCGGTTAGAGTGGCCGGGGAGTGCTTCGTGAGGGGCATCTTCGTAAGGGAGGCTGCGGCGAGAAGCCCTCTCAGTCGCGTTCCGCGACAGCTCCCCCGGAGGGGGAGCCTTGTAATGACAACACCTTCGCAAGGTGGAGGGGGAGGCGTGAGTAGCCCTCTCAGTTAGCCCTCTCCGTCACGCTCCGCGTGCCACCTCCCCCGGAGGGGGAGGCTTGTAATGACAACACCTTCGCAAGGTGGAGGGGGAGGCGTGAGTAGCCCTCTCAGTTAGCCCTCTCCGTCACGCTC
>JAZQVJ010000079.1:0-3267 GCA_045631785.1 Eubacteriales bacterium | reverse complement strand
GCCACTTGCAGCTCGGGCACCGGTGCTCCATTTTTAGGACATATCCGTAGGGGGTGAGCTTCGGCACCAGCACGCGGATCCATGCGCTTTTCGCTTCTTGCATATTTTACTCCTTTATGTTTCAATCCATTTTAATTCCGTCGGGCCGATCATGCCCTTCTCCCAGATCATCCAGCAGTAATCCATCGCGCCATGCTTATATCCTTCCGGTCGGTTGTTCCGGCTGCAGGCGCGGCGCCCGGAAAAGACATACACCCGGTACGGTGGGAACTTGGAATAGATCTCTTGATACCGGCGCTTGCCGGATAGATAATTGATCTTTAGAAATAGTGCCAATTTTCCGCCCATTTCAAGCGCATCGAGGCCCTTCTTTATAAACTCGGTCGTATACTTAAACGGGGGATTTGTGATAATATCGCCAAACCATTTATTGTCCGTTTCCAGAAAATCCAGCAGCTCGTCCTGATATCCCCGGTCGATCAGATCCGTTCTATACACATTATAGCCGTACTGCTTCAGCACCTCGGACAGATTGCCCTCGCCGCAGGCCGGCTCCCAGATATTTTTGTTGAACTGCTCACGCTGCAGGAGGTCGTGCATCGCTCTCGGATCCGTTGCGTAAAAATCGTTTTCCTCCCTGATCGCCGTCCTGCTGATTCCATTTTGAGCCAGAATGCCCATTGTATCACGTCCTTTGCTGGGAATAGAAATGGAGACAATAACAAGTTGATCGATAGGAACCACCCCAAACAGCCCCCGGCGGCTCTTCACCGTTGGATCCGGGGATCTGATCGACCATGTAACTCATTATTATCTCCGTATAATATTTTACTACCTTTTAATGGTAAAGTCAATACTTCGGAGAATAACTCCACCCTTTACGCGCTGCGGCATTTTCTTGCCTTTATAGGTCGCGCCGATCTTAAAATTGCGAAAATTCACTTGATCATAACATTCCTTCGGCATACCGGCAACGGTGATCTTCAGCTTATACTCCGGATCAGGGTTATATACATCCTCCGTCGATTCCTCAATATAGCATTTTGGCCGGAGGAATTTTCCGCGTTTGAACTTGCTCTCGAACTTCCACGCGCCGAGCCTATTCCGGTCAACATCCAGCCACTCCGGCAGGGTGCCGTCCTCGGAAATGCAATGGAGCGAGTCGGTGTCGCAATAGCACGGCCGTATCTTGCTCTTTCCGGTGCGATAATCGTCGGAGGCTCGCTGCAGCGTCGTGATCATCCGGCGCCGGGCGTAGCTGGTAATGAACGAGGCCATTGGAAGATATACGCCGTCCTTCTGCACCGGCTCCGTATCTTTGTACTTGACCACGCCATCCGCGCCTACATAGGGTGCCTTCGATCGCCGGGTCACGCTGGAGCCAAATTTTCCATATAACGCGTTGAGCATGAGTTTCGCGAGCAAATACAGGCCCCAATTTTCGGCCTCTTTCGCTTCGCGCTTGATCCGGCTCCACTTCTTGATATACTCATCGAAGCAGCCCCGGGCCGCTTTGAACTTCCAGCCGCTTATAAACCTCGGGGTGTAGGCGTTATACTGCTCAAAAAATAGCTCCAGATCCACGCTATTGAGGCATAGTACCACCGGTAAATCGTCCGACGTTGTTAGATATTCATTGCCGGAGTATGACATTAAATGCTTCGGCTGGATCGTGGGTATCTTTCCCGGCTTAATGTCAAATTGGCATTCGATCATCTGCGTATACAGGGGGTAAAGATCATCCGGCTCGTACTCGCCCTCGAAAAATATCGGTGTACCGTGCGGCAGCTTCTCATCCATCATGACAGAGGAAAAGAGGCCGTTTACGTCCGCGACCACGCCGGCCGGTACATTCTTTCCGGCTATGTCCGGCATTACATAGGTAAAACCGCCCCGGTAGGATTGCCGGAGATCCTCATGCACCGCAGCCGGCAGCACCGGAAACCATCGCTTGAAATTCCGTTGCCCGATGATCTTCTTGTACTCGGCCATCGCGCAGCTCGCGATCGTGATCTTATCCATACCTTGGCTCTGGAAGATCTCGATCGCATTGGCGACGATCTTGACGTCATTGATAATATACGCCTTCTCCTCCTCCGTCAGAGGGGAGCCGTACGGGAGATTATCGTGGGCCGAGTAATCGATCTTTAGCTTCTGGATCGGCATCCGGAACGCCCTCGCGATATCGTCCACGCCCATGCTCGGGAATAGCTTCGCGGAGTCGTAGAAGGTGACCTTCTTTATATTTTTGCCGCGCCGGTAGAATATCACCTCTATCGCGTAATATTGGCCTTTGTTGCTGATCATCGTCTTGAAGGTTTTGGTCGCGCGATCCTCAGATTTTTCGACGTGTACAAACTCATTATCGAAAAGCCAGTTTATGAGAAATTGGGAATCGAATTTCAAATTATGAAAAAAGACGTCAACATTTTCCGGCCGGGTCTCGCACCAATCCATAAAATCATATATGTCGGTGCCGATCCAAAGGTTATCGGTGTCGCCAACCTCGCAAACGGCCCACGCCCATACGTGACAGTTTTCCTCATTTGTCGTTGTTTCAAAGTCGGCAACATATTTTCCCATTGGTTTCTCCCATCCATTTATAGTAAATCAGCAAACGGATCCTCGTACTCGCCGTTTCCATCTCCGGAATCCGGCATCCAGATGCTGCTCAGCTCGGCCAGCGCCGCCCTATATTCCTCATCATCATTCGGATATAGTGTCTCGAATTTACCTTGGTCCGAGTCAAATCGCTCCCGGAAAGTCTTTATGTCCATTCGGTTGATCTGGTCGACGATATGCTCTATGTCGAAGGAATTGAAATTTTGATAAAGTCCTTTTATGTAACTTTGGCGCGTCAGCTCGTCGCGGGCATTCCAAAATCCGGATTGAGACTCTTTTAATAGGTGCGCCCATCTTTTTTTCATGTCGGCCCGGCTCATATATTTGGTAAAGCCCTTCACAGGATCAAGAGAAAGCGCCTCGGCTTTTCCCATCATAGGCGCCGCAGAATATCCGAGGCCCTTGCCGCCCTGCTTCGCCTCAGTTTCATATATTTTCTTCAGACGTTGTTTCCTCGTGCGGTTGATCGTAGCGACGCGCCGGTTGATCTCTTCTTTTTGCCATTTTGTAATTTTTAGGTTATAATCATTGTCAGGTACTTCCACGATCTCCTCGGCCCCTTTTTCCGAAAAACGCCGAAGAGAATTTAATTCACGCTTTAGATCTTGCCGGGTCTCGATCAGGCCCAAGTCGGAGGCCAAGCGG
>JAZQVJ010000078.1:0-3330 GCA_045631785.1 Eubacteriales bacterium | reverse complement strand
GTTGAGGTCACCAGCAAGAAGGTCCGCCGTGAGCGCATGGGCCATATCGAGCTGGCCTCGCCCGTGGCACACATCTGGTATTGGCACGCAACGCCCTCGCGTATGGGCCTTCTTCTCGACCTGCCCCAGAAGGCTCTCGAGAGAGTCCTGTACTTCGGTAGCTACATCGTTCTCGATCCCGGCGACACGCCCCTTGAAAAGAAGCAGGTGCTGTCGCAGGTAGAGTATACTGCCAACTATGAGAAATATGAGGATGACTTCCGTGTCGGTATGGGTGCGGAGGCCATCAAGGAGCTGCTCGCGGGCCTCGATCTTGAGGCTCTTTCGAAGGAGCTGAAGGAGGAGCTTCTCTCGGCCTCCGGTCAGAAGAAGCTGAAGCTCATCAAGCGCCTTGAGGTCGTCGAGAGCTTCCGCAAGTCGAACAACCGCCCCGAGTGGCTGATCCTCGACTGCATCCCGGTCATTCCCCCGGACATCCGTCCGATGGTCCAGCTGGACGGCGGTCGCTTCGCCTCCAGTGACCTCAACGATCTCTACCGCCGGCTCATTAACCGCAACAACCGTCTGCGCCGCGAGATCGAGTCCGAGTCGCCCGACATTATCATCAATAACGAGAAGCGTATGCTCCAGGAGGCGGTCGATGCTCTTATCGACAATACGCACCAGGGGCGCAACAACAAGGCTGTCACCGGTCCCAGCGGCCGCGCCCTGAAGTCGCTCTCCGAGATGCTTCGCGGTAAGCAGGGGCGCTTCCGCCAGAACCTGCTGGGTAAGCGCGTTGACTATTCGGGCCGTTCGGTTATCGTTGTCGGCCCCGATCTTAAGATCTTCCAGTGCGGTCTGCCGAAGGAAATGGCTCTTGAGCTCTTTAAGCCCTTCGTCATGAAGCGCCTCATTGAAACGCAAAAGGCGAACAGCATCAAGGATGCCAAGAAGAAGGTCGAACGCTCCTTCCCCGAGGTGTGGGACGCCCTCGAATACGTCATTCGCGAGCATCCCGTTCTCCTGAACCGCGCGCCGACGCTTCACCGCCTTTCGATCCAGGCCTTCGAGCCTGTGCTCGTCGAGGGGCGCGCCATCAAGCTGCATCCTCTGGTATGTACCGCCTTTAACGCTGACTTTGACGGCGACCAGATGCCTGTCCACGTGCCGCTGTCGGCTGAGGCGCAGGCAGAGGCTCGCTTCCTGATGCTTTCGGCCAACAACCTCTTAAAGCCCATGAACGGTAAGGCGGTTGCCACGCCGTCACAGGACATGGTTCTCGGCTCCTACTACCTCACGATGCTCCGCGAGGATGAGCCCGGCGCCGGCATGACCTTCCGCAACTTCGATGAGGCAATGATGGCGTACGAGAATCACGTCATCGGCCTGCACGCGCCGATCCGCGTCCGCGTTGAGAGAGAAGTGAACGGCGAGACCTACAGCCGCGTTATCAACGCAACTCTCGGCCGCATGATCTTCAACAGCAAGATCCCGCAGGACCTCGGCTATGTTGACAGAACCGATCCCGAGCGCGCCTGTGACCTTGAGATCGATTTCGTGACCACGGCCTCCGACCTCAAGAAGATCGTTGACCGCACCATCAAGGCGCACGACATTGCCGCCGCTGCTGTTGTTCTTGACGACATCAAGGCGCTCGGCTACAAGTATTCGACGCGTTCCTCGCTCTCGATCTCGGTGTACGATATGACCATTCCTCCCGAGAAGAAGAAGCTGATCGGCGCCGCCGAGCAGCAGGTAGCCGACATCCGCGAGCGCTACGAGTTCGGTGAGCTCTCCGAGGAGGAGCGCTACAAGCTCACGGTTGACGTTTGGTCCAAGACGACCGATAACGTTACCAAGTGCCTCACCGATGGCATTGACAAGTACAACTCCATCAACATCATCGCGACCTCGGGAGCCCGTGGCTCGATCAAGCAGCTGCGTCAGCTCGCCGGTATGCGCGGTCTGATGTTTGCGACCGACGGTAAGACGATCGAGATCCCGATCAAGTCGAACTTCCGTGAGGGCCTTACGATGCACGAGTACTTCATGGGTGCAAAGGGCTCGCGTAAGTCGCTGTCGGATACGGCTCTCCGTACCGCCGACTCGGGTTACCTGACGCGCCGTCTTGTTGACGTCTCGCAGGAGGTCATCATTCGTGAGGAGGACTGCGGTGCCCGCGACGGTATCACGGTCAGCGCCATCACCGAGAACAATAAGCCCCTGGAAACGCTTGCCGAGCGTCTTGGCGGCCGTTACACCATCGATACCGTCGTCAATCCCAAGACGGGTGAGGTCATGGTTGCCGCCAACGAGCTTATCACCGAGCCGATGGCAAAGAAGATCGAGGAGGCCGGCGTCGAGAGCGTCGAGGTCCGTTCGATCCTCCGTTGCCGTGCCAAGCGCGGCGTTTGCGCGCACTGCTACGGTGCCGACCTTGCCTCCGGCAAGCCGGTCAGCATCGGTGAAGCGGTCGGCGTTATTGCCGCCCAGTCGATCGGTGAGCCGGGTACCCAGCTGACGATGAGAACCTTCCACACCGGTGGTGTTGCGGGTTCGGATATCACCCAGGGTCTTCCCCGTGTTGAGGAGCTGTTTGAGGCTCGCCGCCCGAAGAAGACTGCCGTCGTTGCTGAGGCTGACGGTACGGCGCACATCATGGTCGATAAGAAGATCCACAAGATCCGCATCGATGTCCCCGGTGTTCCCGAATCGCAGCAAAAGATCTACGACATTCCCTTCGGCATGCGCTTGATCATCGACGAGGGCGCGCCCGTTTACCGCGGCCAGCCGATGACCGAGGGTGCGCTGTATCCTGCCGATATCCTTGAGAACAACGGCCTGCAGGCGGTATATGACTATATCATCCGCGAGGTACAGAAGGTCTACCGCGGTGAGGACGTTGAGATCAACGATAAGCACATTGAGGTCATTGCCCGTCAGATGACGCGCAAGGTCCGTGTTACCAGCGCAGGCGACACCGATCTTCTTGACGGCTCTGTGGTCGATGTTACGGTGTTCGACGCCGAGAACGAGGCGATCCAGGCCCGCATCGACGCCGGTGAGCTGGAGCTTCGCCCTGCGGAGGCCCGTCCCGAGCTTCTCGGTATCACCAAGGCCTCGCTGAAGACCGAATCCTTCCTGTCGGCGGCTTCCTTCCAGGAGACCACCCGCGTTCTTACCGAAGCGGCGATCCGCGGCAAGGTCGACCATCTGCTCGGCCTGAAGGAGAACGTCCTCATCGGTAAGCTGATCCCTGCCGGTACCGGTATGGAGCGCTACCGTAGCGTAGAGCTGGAAAAGGTCGAAGAAGTTACCGAAACCGTGTAAAAGGACGCGCAAGGGAAA
>JAZQVJ010000077.1:0-4297 GCA_045631785.1 Eubacteriales bacterium | reverse complement strand
AGCGCCTCGGCCTCGTCGGGGTACCGCCAGACCTCCTCAGGCGTCGGGAAGCGGCTGATCATAATGCTCTCCGCATCGTGCGGCAGGCTTCCATAGATCTCCTCGGTAATGAAGGGCATGAAGGGGTGGAGGAGCTGGAGGATGCGGGTGAGCACAAAGACAAGGACGTGCGCCGCGACCTTGGCGGCGGGGGATCCGCGGTCGGCAAGGCGGCTCTTGCAGAGCTCGATATACCAGTCACAGAAGACGTCCCAGGTGAAGTCGTAGATCGAGGCAAGGGCGACGCCAAGCTCGTAGTTCTCCATCGCATCGTTGACGGTCGACGTGAGATCGTAAAGGCGCGAGAGGATCCACTTGTCCTCGGCCGTGAGGTCCTCGGCGGCGGGCAGCGCGGTATCCTCGTCGTCATCCTCAAGGTTCATAAGAACAAAGCGCGAGGCGTTCCACAGCTTGTTCGCGAAGTTACGTGCTGCCTCGATCTTTTCCTCCGAGAAGCGCATATCGTTCCCGGGCGAATTGCCGGCGGCGAGGGCGTAACGGAGCGCATCGGCACCGTATTTGTCGATGACCTCGAGGGGATCAATGCCGTTGCCGAGCGATTTCGACATCTTGCGGCCGAGCTTGTCACGCACAAGACCGTGGATGAAGACGGTGTGGAAGGGGGGCTTCTCGGTATGCTCAAGCGCCGAGAAGATCATGCGCGCCACCCAGAAGAAGATGATGTCGTAGCCCGTGACGAGAACGTCGGTCGGATAGTAGCGGGCGAGGTCCTCGGTCGCATCGGGCCAGCCCATTGTCGAGAAGGGCCAAAGGGCAGAGGAGAACCAGGTGTCGAGAACGTCGTTCTCCTGGCGGACAGGGGCGCCGCACTTCGGACAGACGGTGATGTCCTCCTTGGAAACGGTCATCTCTCCGCAGGCGTCACAGGTAAAGGCGGGGATGCGGTGGCCCCACCAGAGCTGGCGCGAGATGCACCAGTCGTGGACGTTTTCCATCCAGTTGGTGTAGGTCTTGGTGAAGCGCTCGGGCCGGAAGCGGACCGTCCCGTCCTTCACCACCTTGAGGGCGGGCTCGGCCAAGGGGGCCATCTTGACGAACCACTGGTCGCTCGTCAGGGGCTCGACGTTTCTGTGGCAACGGTAACAGGTGCCGACGTTGTGCGAATAAGGCTCGACGGCGACGAGGAAGCCCTCGGCCTCAAGGTCGCGGACGATCGCCTCGCGGGCGGCCTCGCGGTCAAGGCCCTGGTACTTGCCGCCCTCGGCGTTGATGGTGGCATCGTCGTTCATCACGCGGATGATCGGCAGATCGTGGCGCTTGCCGACCTCAAAGTCGTTCGGGTCGTGCGCCGGGGTGATCTTCACACAGCCGGTACCGAACTCGCGCTCGACGTATTCGTCGGCAATGATGGGAATACGGCGGCCGACGAGGGGAAGGATCAGCATTTTGCCGACAAGATGGGTATAGCGCTCGTCCTCGGGGTGGACGGCCACGGCGGTATCGCCGAGCAGCGTCTCGGGGCGCGTGGTGGCGATGGTGAGGTACTCGTCGCTCCCCTCGATGGGGTAGCGGATATGCCAGAAGTGGCCGGGCTGCTCGGTATACTCAACCTCGGCATCCGAGAGGGCGGTCACGCAATGGGGGCACCAGTTGATGATGCGGTTGCCCTTGTAGATCAGGCCCTTCTCGTACAGGTTGACGAAGACCTCGCGCACAGCCCGCGAGCAGCCCTCGTCCATCGTGAAGCGCTCACGGCTCCAGTCGCAGGACGAGCCGAGCTTCTTCAGCTGGCTGATGATGCGGCCGCCGTACTGCTCCTTCCACGCCCAGACGCGCTCAAGGAACTTCTCACGGCCGAGGTCGTAACGGGTGAGTCCCTCATTGACGCGGAGGTTCTCCTCGACCTTGATCTGCGTGGCGATGCCCGCGTGGTCGGTGCCCGGCACCCAAAGGGTGCTGTAGCCCTGCATGCGCTTGCGGCGCACCAGGATGTCCTGGAGCGTCTGGTCAAGGGCGTGGCCCATGTGCAGCTGCCCCGTGACGTTCGGAGGCGGAATGACGATCGAGAACTTTTCCTTCCGGGGATCGGGATCGGGACGGAAGTAGCCGCACTCGCACCAGCCCTCGTAGATGCGTTCCTCAAAATCCTTCGGGGAATAGGTCTTCGGGAGTTCTTTCCTCATAATATTTATATCCTTTCGGCATTATAATTCCGTATTTGGCAAAAACAAAAAACGCGCCCTGAAAACAGGACGCCAAGGGGCGCGGTACCACCTGTATTGAAGCCGCGGGGCGGCTCCCTCTCTTTCTTCCGTATCGTGGAGAACGGTGGGGTCTACCGCCTTACGGCCTCTTCCCACGGCTCGGGGGCGACAAGACACCGTGGCCGCACGCACGGGCTCGCACCAACCGCCCGTTCTCTCCTTTGTGCCGCCGCCGGGCAACTCCCCGTCAACGCCCCTCTATTGTAGCATACGGTGCATCAAATGTCAAGCATCTTGTAGGAAACTTTCGCGCACCTCTCGCATCACCCTTGCAAAACGCGCCGCAGTGTGATACAATAGAGGGAGAAAATCACAAGGACGTGTGCTATGAAAGAGATCATACTTTGCAAATTCGGTGAGATCGCTCTGAAGGGGGCAAACCGGTCCTCCTTTGAGGCCGGGCTTGTGCGCGAGCTGCGCCGCCGTGCCTCCCCCTGTGGTAACTTTAAGGTGAAGACGACGCAGAGCACCGTGGTGATCGAGCCGCAGGACGATGCCGCCGATATCGATGCGATGTACGAGAGCGCCTCGCGCGTTTTCGGGATCGCGGGGATCACGCGCTGTGCCGTGGCAGAGAAGAGCATAGATGCCATTCTTAAGACGGCGGTCGAATATCTTGCGCCCGCCCTTGCCGGCAAGCGCCGCTTCCGTGCCGATGCCAAGCGCTCGGACAAGCAGTTCCCGATGAAGTCCCCGGAGCTTGCCGCCCGTCTTGGCGGGGCGCTGCTCGCCGCCTTCCCGCAGCTCCGTGTCGATCTCCACACGCCCGAGGTCACGGTATGGGTGGAGGTGCGTGACGAATATGCCTACATCCATGCCGATCAGGAGCGCGGTGCGGGCGGTATGCCCCTCGGCTCAGCCGGGCGCGGACTGCTACTGCTTTCGGGCGGGATCGATTCGCCCGTCGCCGGCTATATGATGGCCAAGCGCGGGATGGAGATCGAGGCTCTGCACTTCGAGAGCTATCCCTACACGAGCGAGCGCGCGAGAGAGAAGGTCATGACGCTCGCCGAGGAGCTGTGTGCCTATTGCTCGCGCATCCACGTGCATGTCATTTCCCTGACGCACATCCAGGAGGAGCTGCGTGACAAGTGCGAGGAGGACTACTTCACCCTGCTTCTCCGTATCTTTATGATGACCCTTGCCGAGAGGTGCGCCAACCAATACAAGTGCTCGGCGCTCGTGACGGGAGAGAGCCTGTCGCAGGTCGCCAGTCAGACCCTTCCGGCTATCCGCGTGACCGACGCCGTCGTTTCGATGCCGGTCTTCCGCCCTTGCATCGGCATGGACAAGGAGGAGATCGTGGCGATCTCGCGTAAGATCGGCACCTTCGAGACCTCGACGCTTCCGTACGAGGACTGCTGCACCGTCTTTACCCCCCGGCATCCGCGCACAAAGCCCGTGCGCGAGCGCGTGATGGCCGAGCTCGCGAAGGTCGATTTTGAGGGGCTTTGCGAGGAGGCGTGGAGCAGCATGACGACCGAAACGAAGTACATCTTTGAGGGATATAGGTAAAGAAAACTATACAATAAGACCGCCGCTTTGTAGCGGCGGTCTTATTCGTTGCAACAAAAAGGGCCTGCAAAAGCAGGCCCTTTTTATTAATACATACCGCCCATACCGCCGTCCATCGGTGCGGCAGGTGCGGGAGTCGGCTCCTTGATGTCGCAGACAACGCTCTCGGTGGTGAGAACGGTGGCAGCGACCGAAGCGGCGTTCTGCAGGGCAGAGCGCGTGACCTTGGTCGGGTCAACGATGCCCGCCTCGAGCATGTCGGTGTACTCCTCGCGATAGGCGTCAAAGCCGTAGGCGGCCTTGCCCGAGGAGAGGATCTTGTCGATGATGACGCCGCCGTCAAAGCCGGCATTCTCGGCGATCTGGCGCATCGGGGCCTCAAGGGCCTTGGCAACGAGGCAAACGCCCGTCTTCTCATCACCCTCAACGGTGTCAAGCAGCTTCTTGACCTCGCCGATGACGTTGACGTAGGCCGTACCGCCGCCGGCAACGATGCCCTCCTCGACGGCCGCCTTGGT
>JAZQVJ010000076.1:0-5169 GCA_045631785.1 Eubacteriales bacterium | reverse complement strand
GACGTTCGAGTTCTTCAGAGGGCGGTGGTAGCCGGTGATACGGCTGTAGACCTCGGTGGCCACACCGCAAACGGGGCAAACGTTGACCTGGCCGGCGATATAGCCGTGGTTCTTACAGACCGAGTAGGTAGGCGACAGCGTGTAGTAGGGGAGCTTGTAGTTCTCGGCGATCTTACGGACAAGCGCGGCGGCCGCCTTCCAATCCGGGAGTCTTTCGCCAAGGAAGGCGTGGAAGACAGTCCCCGAGGTGTAGAGCGTCTGCAGATCGTCCTGGATGTCAAGCGCCGAGAAGATATCGTCGGTATAGCCGACGGGCAGGTGCGAGGAGTTGGTGTAGTAAGGAGTCTCGCCCTCCTCGGAGGCCGTGCGGATGTTCGGGAAGCGCTTCTTGTCGTGCTTCGCGAGGCGGTAGCTCGTCGACTCGGCAGGGGTTGCCTCGAGATTGTAAAGATCACCGTACATTTCCTGGTAATCCGAGAGACGCTCACGCATGTGGTTCAGGACGTCCTGCGTGAACTTCTGGGTTTCCTTGTCGGTCATATCCTTGCCGAGCCACTTGGCGTTGAGGCCGACCTCGTTCATACCGACAAGGCCGATCGTCGAGAAGTGGTTCGAGAAGGTGCCGAGGTAACGCTTGGTGTAGGGGTACAGGCCCTCGTCAAGCAGACGGGTAACGACCTCGCGCTTGATCTTCAGGGAGCGCGCCGAGATGTCCATCATGCGGTCAAGGCGGCGGTAGAAATCCTCGGGGCTATCGGCGAGGTAGGCAATGCGGGGCATATTGATGGTGACAACGCCGATCGAGCCGGTGCTCTCACCGCTGCCGAAGAAGCCGCCCGACTTCTTGCGGAGCTCACGGAGGTCAAGGCGGAGGCGGCAGCACATACTACGCACGTCGCCCGGCTCCATGTCGCTGTTGATGTAGTTCGAGAAGTAGGGAGTGCCGTACTTCGAGGTCATCTCAAAGAGGAGCTTATTGTTCTCGGTCTCGGACCAGTCAAAGTCGGCCGTGATCGAGTAGGTGGGGATCGGGTACTGGAAGCCGCGGCCGTTGGCGTCACCCTCGATCATCGTCTCGATGAAGGCGCGGTTGATCATATCCATCTCGGCCTTGCAATCCTTATACTTAAAGGGCATCTCCTTGCCGCCGACGATGCAGTTCAGCTCGGCAAGGTCGTTCGGCACGGTCCAGTCAAGCGTCACGTTCGAGAAGGGTGCCTGCGTGCCCCAGCGCGAGGGGGTGTTGACACCGTAGATGAAGGACTCAATGCACTTTTTGACCTGATCGTAATCAAGGTTGTCGGCCTTGACGAAGGGAGCAAGATACGTATCAAAGGAGGAGAAGGCCTGCGCGCCCGCCCACTCGTTCTGCATGATACCGAGGAAGTTGACCATCTGGTTGCAGAGGGTGGCAAGGTGCTTGGCAGGGGCCGAGGTGATCTTGCCGGGAACGCCGCCAAGCCCCTCCTGGATCAGCTGCTTCAGGGACCAGCCGGCGCAGTAGCCGGTCAGCATCGACAGGTCATGCAGGTGAATGTCGGCGTTTCTGTGGGCGTTGGCGATCTCGTCATCATAGATCTCGGAGAGCCAGTAGTTGGCCGTGATGGCGCCCGAGTTCGAGAGGATCAGGCCGCCGACCGAATAGGTCACGGTGGAGTTCTCCTTCACGCGCCAGTCGTTGATCTTGAGATAACCGTCGACAAGCGAAGCATAGTCGAGCGCCGTGTTCTTCACCTCACGGAGCTTGGCACGCTGACGGCGGTAGAGGATGTAGGCCTTCGCCACGTCGGCATAGCCGCCCTGGACCAGCACGTTCTCAACCGAGTCCTGGATATCCTCAACGGCAATGAGCCCCTCCTTGACCTTCGGCTCGAAGTCAGCCGTGACCTTGAGGGCTAAGAAATCGATGACGGCAGGATGGTAATCCTTCTCCTGCGCCTCGAATGCCATAGTGATGGCCTTTGTGATCTTGTCAAGTGAAAAGTCAATGACCTTCCCATCTCTCTTTTGTACCTGATACATTGTCATTCTCCTTCTGATTCGATAGTATATTTATTTTTCATTAGTATTTACAGCATCATTCGCCGCGCAGGGCTGCCGCCGGCACGAAGGGGCGCACCGCCGAAAGGCAGGCGGCAAGCGTTTCCCCCGAGGGAGGCGAGAAGCCCTCGCCAACGAGATCCCCCGAATCCTTGAAGCTCTGGAGGTAGTAGCGCTCGGCCCCTGCGATCCATTCACCGATGGCCGCAAAATCCCGGGGCTCGTGCAGCTCGCGAACGACCGTCGTACGGAATTCATACGGAATACGGCCGCCAAGGAGAAGCGAAACGCTCTCGGGAACCCCCTCGGGCATCCTGGCAAGACCAGCCGTTGCCGCGTACTTCTCCGGGCTGTTCTTGATGTCCATCGCCACGTAATCGAGGAGCCCCTCGTCAATGAGCGAGGCAAGCCGTTCGGGGTGCATGCCGTTCGTATCCAGCTTCACGGCGTAGCCCATCCTGCGGATATCGCGAACGAGATCGGCAATGTCGGGCTGGAGCAAGGGCTCGCCCCCTGTGATGCATACGCCGTCAAGAAGCCCGCGCCGCTTGTCAAGGAAGGAGAACAGCTCCTCGGTGGGAAGCTCATCTCCGATGTGAGTCACAAGAGAGGCGTTGTGGCAGAAGGGGCAGCGCATTCCGCAGCCGGCCGTGAATACCGTCGCCGCTACCCGACCGGGAAAGTCCAAAAGCGTCATTTTCGCAAGGCCGCCAAGGCGCATTTCCCTCTCCTTTCGGCAGAAAATAAGGGATTTTCCGCCTTTTTGCTGTTTCTTGCCAAAAACACAAGATGTTGTGTGGTCATCTTTTATTCTAAACTATATCTTGTGTCTTGTCAAGGGGGTTTATAATAAAAAAGCGACAAAAATTTGCCCTTCTTTTTGTATACTTTTTTCTTTCTCTGTTTATTTGCAAACAATGCTTAACAAAGCGACCGAGCGCCCCCTATCCAAAGGAAGAAGGAGCACCTTGGCGCTCCTTCCTCGGTTATGGAATTTTTAAGATCCTTATCCCTCCGTATTCAGGGAAAGCGAGGCATATAGCCCCCCCTTCGCCATCAGGTCCTCATGCGTGCCGCGCTCACGGATGCCCTCACTGTCAATGTAGAGGATCTCATCGGCACGGCGGACGGTTGAGAGGCGGTGGGCCACCACAATGACGGTGCGGCCGTGCGAGAGCTTGGCAAGGCTCTCCCTGATCATGCGCTCGGTCACGTTGTCAAGGGCGCTCGTGGCCTCGTCAAGGATGAGGATGGGCGGATCCTTCAGGAAGGCGCGGGCGATCGCGATGCGCTGCTTCTGCCCGCCCGACAGCTTGACGCCACGCTCACCGACGACCGTGCGATATCCCTCGGGGAGCGACATCGCGTAATCGTCGATACCGGCAAGGCGGGCGGCGGCGCGCACCTCCTCGTCGGTGGCATCGGGCTTGCCGTAACGGATATTCTCGGCAATATCGGCGTTAAAGAGAAACACGTCCTGGGCTACGATGCCGATGGCACGGCGGAGCGATTCGCGCGTGAGGGATCGGATCTCCTTGCCGTCAATGCGGATCTCGCCACCCGCGATCTCGTAAAACCGCGGCAAAAGATGACAGAAGGTGGTCTTGCCGCCACCCGATGGGCCGACGAGCGCGAGCGTCTTCCCCGCTTTGATCGTTACCGATATGCTTTTGAGGACCTCGCTCTCACCATAGCCAAAGGTCACGTTTGAAAACTCGATCTCTCCGTGAACGTCCCGGAGCTCGATCGCCCCCGGAGCGTCCTCCTCGGGTGCTTCATCCATAATGTCGAGGAAGCGAGAGAAGCCGGTCATACCGTCCTGCAGCTGCTCGACGAAGCTGACGAGCTTGGTGATCGGCTGCAAAAATATGTTGATATATAGGAGAAACGCGACCAGATCTCCGTAGTTAATGCGGTCATAGAAGACGAAAAGCGCCCCCGCCACCAGCACCACGATGTTCAAAATGTCGGTGCAGAGCGAAAGCCCCGCGTGGTACTCGGCCATCGCACCGTAGGCACCGTAGCGCGACTCAAGGAGGCGGCGGTTCGCCTTGCCGAAATTCTCCTCCTCGGTCTTGATGGAGTTGTAGGCCTTGCTGACGCGAATGCCGGAAATGCTGTTTTCAAGCCCCGCATTGATCTCGGCTGTTTCCTCACGGCTCCGCTTGAAGGCCGACTTCATCTTCTTGCGCTTAAAGACAGCGAAAAGGATCATAAAGGGAACGAAGGCAAATGAGATAAGCGTTAAAAGAGGATCAATAAAGGCCATCAGGATGCACGAGCCGACCAGCTGGAGGACCGAAACGAGAAGATCCTCGGGGCCGTGATGCGCCAGCTCCACGACGTTGAAGAGGTCGTTCGTCATGCGCGACATGAGGTCGCCGGTTTTGTTGTTATCAAAGAAGGTGCAGGGCAGGCGCTCCATATGGTGAAAAAGGTCGCGCCGCATATCGGCCTGCATACGTGCGCCGACATAGTGACCGTAGCGGCTCATAAAGTAGTTGAGCCCGCTTTTCAAGAGATAGATGACAAGGATGATAACGGCAAACACCACGATCATCCGAAGATCGCGGTTCGGGATAAAGTCGTTGATAATACTCCGCGAGAAGGTGGGATAGACAAGATTGCAGGCAGCAAAAAGCAGCGCCGCCAAAAGATCGAGGATGAATAGACGGAGATGAGGTTTGTAGTAAGCAACAAAGCGCTTGAGCATACCGTTACCTTCTCCCCCTTCCCGTCTTCCTCACCGCAAAGCCAAAGCCGCCGAGCTTTTTGCCGAGGGTGAAATACGCCCCGTGGGAATACGCGACGAGCCCGGCCCTCTCAAGGCAAAGGCGACCGTTCTTGTCCAGCAGCTCCTCACGCACGGTCACAGCGACAATATCGGAAAGGAACATATCGTGCGTGCCGAGGGGAACGATATCCCGTACACGGCATTCAAGCGCAACGGGGGCCTCATCGATGGTGGGGGGCGCCACGGTTGTTGAGGGAACACGCGTCAGGCCGTATGCTTCAAATTTGTTGACCTTTGCC
This sequence comes from Eubacteriales bacterium, assembly GCA_045631785.1. Lineage (GTDB taxonomy): Bacteria > Bacillota > Clostridia > Oscillospirales > CAG-272 > UBA1740. The sequence continues at coordinate 96 of JAZQVJ010000076.1, read as the reverse complement.
CCAGTATACACGCCGCAGGCATCGGTGGCATAGCACAGCGCCTCGGTCGTCAGATGGATGACGAGCTCGCCCCCCTCCTTGATGAGAGCATAGGAA
>JAZQVJ010000075.1:0-2255 GCA_045631785.1 Eubacteriales bacterium | reverse complement strand
CTGTATTTACTGCCGATTGAAAATCGTGCCACTCTTTTTACAGTCGATCATACGCTCAACGCGAGCCTTGCGCGCCATATGGAGAATGCGATCGGCGAGTGGCGCGGCAAGGAGATCTTTTATACGTCCTTGATCCTTGCGGAGATCTCACATATGCTGGCAGCCGTCCTCCGCTTTTACGGCTACCGCGAGGAGGAGGACCCCGAATACCGGAGCATTATGCGTATCGCGCCCACAGTCGAATACGTGCTGAAGAATTACGCCTCAAAGCTTCGCCTTGAGGAAATGGCGCAGAAGCTGTTTCTTTCGCCCGATCACTTCGGCAAGCTCTTTCGCCAGACGGTGGGGCTGACACCGATCGAATACGTCAATAACATTCGTATTTCGGCGGCGATGCGGTATTTGGCCTCGACCGATTGGACGATTGCCGATGTTTCAAGGAGATCCGGCTTTTCAAATACCAATTATTTTCATAAAGTATTCCGCGATCTTGTCGGGATCGGTCCGGCGGCGCTCCGCAAGCAATGGCAGTCCATGAAGGCAGAGGTGCGCGGAGCGCTCTCATAAAGAAAGACGAAGGCAACCCAAGGGGTTGCCTTCGTCTTTCTTTATGATGCTGTGCTTTCGGTCATTTCGCGGATAAGGCGCGGCTCCTCAGTGCCACGGACGACGCCCTCAGTGATGATGATTTTTTTGACGGTGGGGTCCGAGGGGAGATCGTACATCGGGGCATTCATGATGCTCTCAAGGATCGAACGGAGCCCTCGTGCGCCGATCTCCTTGGCAAGCGCCTCGCGGGCGATAGCGCGGAAGGCGCCCTCCTCCAGCTCAAGCTCAACGCCGTCGATAGAGAAGAGCTTTTTATATTGCTTATACAGCGAGTTTTTGGGATCACGGACAATGCGGACTAGGGCATCCTCATCCAGATTGTCAAGTGATACGATGACGGGCAGGCGTCCGACGAGCTCGGGGATCAGACCGTACTTCACAATGTCGTGCGAGATCACGTCACGGTAAACGCCGCGCTCAATGCGCTCGCGCTTGCCGCGGATGTCACCGCCAAAGCCGATCACCTGATTGCCGCGGCGTTGCTCGATGATGGTTTCAAGACCGTCAAAGGCGCCACCGCAAATGAAAAGAATATTTTCGGTACGGATCTGGATAAACTCCTGATTGGGGTGCTTGCGTCCACCCTGCGGCGGCACGTTAGCGACCGTGCCCTCAAGGATCTTCAGAAGGGCCTGCTGGACACCCTCGCCCGAAACGTCACGCGTGATCGATCGGTTCTCGCTTTTTCGCGAGATCTTGTCGATCTCATCAATATAGATAATGCCGCGCTCGGCCTTTTCAATATCAAAGTCGGCGGCCTGGATCAGGCGGAGGAGAATGTTTTCAACGTCCTCGCCGACATAGCCGGCCTCGGTCAGTGTGGTGGCATCGGCAATCGCAAAGGGGACGCGCATGGTTTTTGCCAGCGTTTGTGCAAGGTAGGTTTTGCCGACACCGGTGGGACCGAGGAGAAGCACGTTGCTCTTTTGGATCTCCACGCCGTCATCCTCACCGGTTTCCTTGGAAAGGATGCGCTTGTAGTGGTTGTATACGGCGACCGAAAGGATGCGCTTGGCGGCATCCTGACCGATCACGTGCTCATCCAGCATTGCTTTGATCTCGGCGGGCTTTGGGAGGGTATCAAAGGTGAGAGCGTCACGGTTCTCCTCTGCATCGCTATTTTGAAGTGCAAGATTTTCATCGATCAGGTCGGAGCAGGCCTTGACACATTCGTCGCAGATGAAGGCGCCGTCCGGCGAGGGGATCAGGAACATTACCTGATGCTCGGTGCGGTGGCAGAAGGAGCAAATGTGCGGATGGTTATTCTCGTGCATGTCGGGATCCTTTCATAGGACTTTTTCGAGAAGCAGCGCGAAGAAAACGCTGTTTTACGGCTCAGAAAAGAGGACCGCCGCGACGGTTGCCGGGCGGCGGTCCCAAAAAAATCAGGAACGATGGGCGATGACCTTGTCGATGAGGCCGTATTCGGCTGCGGCATCGGCGGTCAGGAAGTTGTCGCGCTCGGTGTCGCGCGCGATCTCCTCAAGCGAGCGCCCCGTGCGCTCCGCGAGGATGGTGTTCAGCTTCTCGCGGGTGCGAAGGATGTGATCGGCGTGGATCTTGATGTCAGAGGCCTGGCCCTGCATGCCTCCAAGCGGCTGATGGATCATGATCTCGCTGTTGGGGAGGGCGTAGCGCTTGCCCTT
>JAZQVJ010000074.1:0-5578 GCA_045631785.1 Eubacteriales bacterium | reverse complement strand
CAGCAATATAGACATCTCTTTCTGCCGACGAATAAACCTCGGAAATCACGTTGCACAGCGCGGAAACCGCATTGATTTTTTCTTGCGGCTGAGAAATATCGTGCTTGGAAAGCACCTTTTCAAGGTTGAATTCGAACTTGGAACGGCTCCCGTCCAAAAGGCGCCGAAAGGAATCGACACCAAACTTGCGGATGTACTCATCGGGGTCCTTTGCCCCTTCGAGATGCAATACCTGGACGGAAAGCCCCACCTGCTCAAGAAGCGAGAGAGCGCGCGTAGTGGCACGCTGCCCCGCCTCATCACTGTCGTAAGCGAGGATCACCTTCTTTGTATAATGGCTGATAAGGCGCGCCTGCTCAGGGGTGATGGCCGTACCGAGAGTTGCCACCGCATTGGACACGCCGGCGGCGTGCATGGCGATGACGTCCATATAGCCCTCACACAGGATCAGGCGTTCAGCGCACGCCTGCCTTGCAAAATTCAAGGCGTAAAGGTTCTTGCTCTTTTTGAAGACCGGGGTATCCGAGGAGTTTTTGTACTTCGGCTGCGAATCGTCAAGCACACGGCCGCCGAAGGCGATCACGTTCCCCGTAACATCAATCACAGGAAACATTACGCGATCGCGGAAGGATTGATACAAGAGCCCGTTCTTCTCGCTTCTTCCGCATAAAAAGGCGGCGATAAGCTCGTCGGGCTTGTACCCCTTTTCGGTAAAAAACTGCGCAAAGCCACGCGGATCGTAGGGAGCGTATCCCAAGCCGAAATGCTTGACGACACTCATCGACAGGCCGCGGCGCTCGGTAAGGTACTCCCTGGCCGCCTCGGCGCCCGGTGTTTTGTCGAAAAGACGTGCATGGAAATAGCGCGCCGCCTCGCGGTTGAGAGAAAGAATGCGCTCGCGGTCATGCTTGGGTGCCCCCGGCACATCCTTTTCAGTACGGACGACGGGAACCCCCACGCGCTTTGCGAGTGTTTCAACGGCATCCTCGAAATCCATATTTTCAATTCGTTTCAAGAAGGTGATGGCATCGCCTCCGGCGCCGCAACCGAAGCAATAAAAGCTGTTGTCCTTAGTATAAACGCAAAAGGACGGCGTTTTCTCGCTATGGAACGGACAAAGGCCCTTCAGAAGCCCGCCTGCGCGCTTCAGCGTGACATAGGGCGAGATCACTCCCTCAATGTCGGCGCGCGAAAGCACCTCCTCCACTACGCTTTTTTCAATCATACCGTCGGCGTCCTCCATACCTTAGGGATAAACAGCTCGCGGTAGACCTCCACGGCATAGCGGTCGGTCATTCCCGAAATATAGTCGCAAACGCAACGTTCTACACCGTCACGCTCTATGTTCTTTACGTAAAGCGACGGCATTTTCTCGGAATTCTTTATGTAATACTCGTAGAGCCGCACAAGAAGGTCGATCGCCTTCTGCTCCTCGGCCTTGGCGACGGGACTTTTATACACACTCGCGTACATAAAGTCACGCAAGCCGTCAAAGGCAAACTCGACCTCGGGTGTCATGGCGATCGTGGGACGCCCGTCACTCGCCGCTACGATCGAGGAAACAAGGGTGTTGATCCGTTCGGAATGAGTGGGGCCGAGGACGGCAATGTATTCGGAGGGAATATCGCCGGGCGAAAGAATACCCGCGCGGCAGGCATCGTCAATGTCGTGGTTAACGTAGGCGATCCTGTCGGCGTACTTGACGATCACGCCCTCAAGCGTTGCTGCCACGTGCTTCCCCGAATGGTTCAGGATGCCGTCGCGTACCTCGTGGGTAAGGTTGAGCCCTTCCCCGTCGTGCTCCAGGCGATCCACAACGCGCAGACTCTGCTCGTAGTGGGCAAAATCGGGAGAGAAGCAGCGCCGCATCGCCGACTCACCGGCGTGTCCAAAGGGCGTATGCCCAAGATCGTGACCAAGGGCGATCGCCTCGGTAAGATCCTCGTTAAGGTTAAGCGCACGCGCAATGATACGCGCGATTTGAGTTACCTCCAGGGTGTGTGTCATCCGCGTACGGTAATGCTCCTCCTCCGGAGAAAAAAAGACCTGTGTCTTGTGCACCAAGCGACGGAAGGACTTGGAATGGAGGATGCGGTCACGATCGCGCTGAAATTCCGTGCGGCAATCGCTGGGCGGACAGGGGACAAGCCTGCCCTTGGTATTTTCGGTCAAAAACGCATACGGAGAAAAATAGTCGCGTTCTCTTTGGATGGTAAGATCGGCAACACTACTCATAAGTTTCCTCCTTTTTTCGTTTTCGTATGATTAAATACGCGATAAATTTCAAATTTACTCTTTTTTATCTATAAAAATTAAAGCGACACCTTTTCCCAGCCCTCACCGCACCCTTCGGGAAGGATTTTGCCACCACTCAGATCGCGGATCTCAAGGAGAAATCGCTCCGCCTCGTGTGCCGGGACCGAATACCGGACCTCCACCTCGGCGCCAAAGGTCGGCTCCTCCACGGCAGCCCCACAGCGTTCCAAGAGCTGACGCAGACGGGGATATTCCGCATATCCACAGGAAAAGCCGTACAAAAGCACCTCTCGCCGCAGAACCGGCTCAGCCGCCCGGAGCGCGGCCACCGCTGCCTCGGTGTAGGCGCGGGCAAGCCCGCCGGCACCGAGAAGGATGCCGCCGAAATACCGCGTGACAACGATCACGCAGTCAAGACATTCATTCTTGCGGAGGACCTCGAGAACGGGAATTCCCGCCGTTCCCTGCGGCTCCTTATCGTCGCTGTATCGCGTTTTGGAGCCCTCGCGCAAAAGGTAGGCGTACACGTTATGCCTTGCGTCGGGAAACTCACTGCGGATCCTCTCGATAAAGGCCCACGCCTCCTCCTCCGAGGTCACAAAGGCGGCGCTCCCAATGAAGACAGACCGCTTTTCCTCGATTTCGGCACGCCCCTCGCCGCGCACGGTGCGATATTCACTCATTCATCTTCCTGCCTTAAAATAAATCTCGAAAATCTACCAAAATTCTTCTCGTCAAGAAGGGCCTTGATACAAAAGCCGTCCTCTCTGTACTCCACCTCGCCGAGGATCGGGCACTCACCGCGGAGGGTGTTCAGGGCGCCGCCCTCGTGATAGGGGATTAGGAGAGTCACTTCCCTTTCCCGTCGCCGAAGCACGCTTGATATTGCCTCAAGGAGGGCCGAAATGCCGCGCCCGTCCTTTGCAGAAAGAAAGACGCGCTCGACGGTCTCGCCGTTGTAAGCAACCTCGTCAAAGGACTCGGCAAGGTCACACTTGTTGTAAACGATCACCTCAGGAATATCCCCGGCACCAAGCTCTGCAAGAAGTCCGCGCGTGACCTCCAGCTGCTCAGCACATTCGGGGTCCGAAACATCACACACGATCAGAAGGATATCGGCGTGCGTTGCCTCCTCGAGGGTGGAATGGAAGGCGCGGATCAGATGGTGAGGAAGGCGGCGAATAAAGCCGACGGTATCGGTCAGAAGGATCTCGCGCCCATCGGGGAGCGCAAGGCGGCGCGTCGTGGGATCAAGCGTTGCAAAGAGCTTGTCCTCGGAAAGCACACCCGCATCGGTCAGCGTATTGAGAAGCGTGGACTTCCCTGCATTGGTATATCCGACAATAGCGGCGCGAGGAATACCGCTCCTCTCGCGGGAGGCGCGCATCGTGGCGCGGGTGGCGGCAAGCTCACGCAGCTGCGCCTCAAGCGCCACCGTACGGCGCTTGAGGTAGCGGCGGTCGGTCTCAAGCTTGGATTCACCCGGTCCGCGTGTGCCGATACGCCCCTCCTGGCGCGAGAGCGCCGCCCCCTTCCCCACAAGACGGGGGGCGGTATATTTCAGCTGTGCAAGCTCAACCTGAAGCTTCCCCTCCCCTGTCGTGGCGTGCAGGGCAAAAATGTCAAGGATCAGCATCGTTCGGTCGATGACGTCAACATCCCCGATGGCATCCTCAATGTTGCGGATCTGCGAGGGAGTCAGCTCGTTATTAAACACAACAAGCTCCGCGCCTTCATTTTCACAAAGATCGCGGAGTTCCTCTAATTTACCGCTACCGATACAGGTAGCGGGGTCGGGGCTTGGGCGCAGCTGGACAAGGCGCGCCACACATTCCCCTCCGGCGGTATGCAAAAGCCTCACGAGCTCGGACATTTCAAGCTCGGTGACGGGCAACTCGGCCGCCGAGGGCGAAACCGCCACAAGGATCGCACGGCGCTGAGCCTCTTGACTTAACGACATAATTCGTCTCCCAAAAGAGAGAAAAAGGCGTGAGAGCCGAACTCGCCACGCCAAATCTCTGTTTTTGATTATTTACCGCTTGCAGCCAGACGCTTCTTGAATCTGTCAACGCGACCGCCGGCATCCACGAACTTCTGCTTCCCGGTGAAGAAGGGATGGCAGCTCGAGCAGATGTCAACCGTCATATCGCCCTTGACGGAGCCGGAAAGAACCGTATTGCCGCAGGCACACCGAATGGTAGCCGGCTTGTAATCAGGATGGATTCCAGATTTCATTTTCACACCTCTTTGAACTTTTCTTCATACTGATACAGTATACCACATCACCTTTTGTAATGCAAGTGTTTTTTGAAAAAAAATTAAATTTTTTCTGCAAGCTCGATTCTAAGGCGCTCCATGATCTTTTTTTCGAGGCGCGATATGTACGATTGCGAGATGCCGAGCATATCGGCAACCTCCTTCTGCGTGCGCTCGCGCCCACCGGTAAGCCCAAAGCGAAGCTCAATGATCTCGCGCTCGCGCGGCTCAAGTGCCGCCACCGAGCGACGTACCATGCTCCGCTCCTCCACCTCCTCGATCCTGCGACAAACCACATCGGGATCGCTCCCGAGAACATCGGAAAGCAGAAGCTCGTTCCCGTCCCAATCAATGTTCAGGGGCTCATCGATCGAGATCTCCCGCTTTTGAACGCCGTTCTTGCGTAAATACATCAGGATCTCGTTTTCAATGCATCGGGATGCATAGGTCGCGAGCTTGATGTTCTTCTCGGGATCGAAGGTATTGGCCGCCTTCATCAGTCCCACCGTACCGATCGAGATCAGATCCTCAATATTTACCCCGGTTCCTTCGTATTTCTTGGCGATATAAACGACAAGGCGGAGATTATGCTCTACGAGTACCTTTTTCAAGGATCTGTCCTCCCTCATGCGGAAAAGGATATCGGCTTCCTCCTCGTGTGAGAGAGGGGCGGGAAGCACCGCCGTTCCGTTAATGTAATAAATGCGCCCCCATTCCTTGGGGAGAAACAGACGAAAAAAGAAACTGCGAATTCTACGAAAGAGCCGAGAGAACCAACGAAAAAGCTTCAAAACAATCACCTCCATATTGGGTTCGCTATCTGATAAGCACCGGTGGCAAAAGAGCCGCATGTCCGTTAAAGCCGCCCCCGTTTTCGTTGATCACGAGGATCGCCTCAACGGCACGTCTGCCCCTCCCGTCCGACGCGGTGACTTCGATCCGATCGGGTAGAAAGCCGACGAGCAGGCGGCCGCCCCCCACCGATTCCGTGGGGATCAAGCGAATTCGTTTTCCGCTTTCCGCCGAGAGGAGCGCCGTATCAAGCTGCCCCCCATCCGAAAATGCG
>JAZQVJ010000073.1:0-14507 GCA_045631785.1 Eubacteriales bacterium | reverse complement strand
CTTTGGGGTCAGCTCCACGACCTCGCCGTTTGTCGTTGCACGGCTCTGCGGCGCGAGGTACTTCTCGGGGGTGAAGCTGCGGATGGCAAGGTCACGGTCGTAGATCGCCTTGACGATGGGGACGATGACACGGCCGACGCGCAAAAGCTTCCCCGTTTTGAGTGTGGCGTAACGCGTGAGGTTCACCCCGTAGAGCCAGTCGATGTAGGTGCGTGCGTAGCCCTCGGCCGCCAGATCGTCGTATGCCGCCTCGTCCTGCATCTCAGAGAGCGCCTTGGCGATGGTCTCCGGCGTTTGGTCGGGAAGCCACAGGCGTGCCTGCTTTTTCTTGGTTTGTAAAGCATTGTTTACGCAGGTGCGGACGATGATCTCGCCCTCGCGGTCGGCGTCCCCCGCGTTGATGATAAGGTCAACGTCGGGGCGGTTGCAGAGCGAGGCAATGGTGCGGTACTGCTTCTCAACGCCGGCATCGGGGCGCTTGTCGGCGCCGCGGCGAAGCTCGTAGCGGAACTCCTTCGGAAAGCAGGGGAGGTTGTCCATCGTCCAGCGGACACGCCCACCGTCGGCAGCTGCCGGGGTATTCGAGTAGGCCTCGATATCGGCAAGAGAAAAGAGGTGGCCGAAGGCCCAGCTGATGAGGTAATCGCCACATTCGAGATATCCGTCACGGCGCACCGAGCGCTGGCCGATCCCTGCGACGATGTTGCGCGCAAGCGACGGCTTTTCCGCAATGATGAGCTTCATGGCACTCTCCTTTCTTTGCATCTTACTCTAAAAGTATAGCATCTTTAAGGTTCTAAATCAAGGGGAAAAAGAGAAAAGCACAAGCGGCCTTGTGCTTTCCTTTGTCGCTGTGGCGTTAAGGGAGGGGGGAGGCCGCCGCAAGGCGCGCCAGGGCCTTGGTGCGCGGTACACGGAAGGCGCTCGGGAGAGCATAGCTCTCAAGGAGCTCGGTGGCGCTCACCGGGGTGTATAAGGCGGGGATGGAGGCGAGCGTAACGAAAAAGAGCTTCATATGCCACTCGATGTGAGAGAAGACGTGCTTGGCCGTGCCGGCGCGCTCAATGGCGAGGGGGGTGATCCCAAGGTCCGCAAGGTGTGCCCCCACCTCCTTTGCCGTGAGATGACCGTCAAGGGACGGGAATTCCCACATCCCGGCAAGAAGCCCCTCCTTGGGGCGGCGAGAGATGGCAACGGTGTCGCCGGCGAGGAGCAGAAGAACGGTCCGCGGCTCAATGCGGCGCTCGGTCTTCTTCCTGCGATAGGGGAGGCGGTGTGCGATGCCCTTTCTTTTCCCAAGACACAGGTGAGAGAGGGGGCAGGAGGCGCAGAGAGGCTCGCCGTTCGGGATGCAGACGACCTCGCCAAGCTCCATCAGCCCCTGCGTGAGGGCGGAGGCGTCCTCGGGGATGCGGGGATAGACGGCGGCGAGTGCGGCAATGGCCTCGCGCTTGACCTTTTCCGAAAGGACGTCGCGCTCATCGGCTGTAAGGCGCGAAAGGACACGGAGGACGTTGCCGTCCACGGCGGGGGCGGGCAGGCCAAAGGCGATCGAGGCGATGGCGCCCGCGGTATAGTCGCCGATGCCGGGGAGAGAGCGCAGGGCCGCAACGTCACGCGGGAGGACGCCGCCATGCTTCTCCATAACGGCAATGGCGGCGCGCTTCAGGTTGCGGGCGCGGCTGTAATAGCCGAGCCCCTCCCACATCTTCATGAGGTGATCGTCCTCGGCGGAGGCCAGGTCGGCCACGGTGGGGAAGGCGGCAAGAAAGCGCTCGTAATACGGGAGCGCCGCCTCAATGCGCGTTTGCTGGAGCATGATCTCGGAGATCCAAACGTGGTAGGGGGAGGCATCGGCCCGCCAGGGGAGGGGACGCCCCACCTCGCGGTACCACGCGACGAGGGGAGGGATAATGGCGGCAAGGTCGAGCATAGGGCGGTCTCCTTTCTTTTTTCTTCTTCAGTATACCACATTACCGCCAAAAGGTAAAGTTAAAGTTTTTGCGAAAAATAAGAAAAAACGTAAAGATAGGATTGACAAAGAGGTTTTTCTTTGTTATACTTATAGTGTATAAAAATATGGCAAAATGCCGCGAATTCATCGGGAGGCAACTATGGAATATTTTAAGATCTCTCTCCGTCCCCATAAGACGATCGTCAACACCGACTATTGCGAGGAGTTGATCTTTGAGAGCTTCAATGTTCTTCGCAAAACGGGGCACGTGTACGAGAACTTCTATATTGTGCGCGAGCCGAACGGTAACTACGCTGTTTACGTGATCATGCCCGGCGCCGATGCGCTGGAGCTTGAGTTCTGCACCGATGAAGCCGTTGAGATCATCAAGAAGCTGGCGGTGATCTTCTCGCTGAAGGTCGAGTCGGTCGGTGTTGCCGTCACCTGCGAGAATTCCTGCACGTGTGAGGATCCCAGCTGGTACATGCTCTATTCCGACCTTGCGACAGAGGAGAGCCCGGTGATCTGCGGCGACTGCGGCAAGCCGGTTCCGCTTTACAAGCTCCCTGCCATCCTGGATAAGGAGGGGCAGAGCAACCTGCTCAACTGGCAGGATCAGTTCAAGGCCTTCCAAAAGCTTGACATGTACAACTACGCGCACGACTATACCTCGGGGGAGATCTACAATCCCGCCTCGCGCCTCAACAAAATGGGCCGTGCCCTCTGCCGTGCGATGGAGAAGGCCAAGTCCGTGCCGGTCTTCTACCATATGGAGAGAAATATTCAGGATCCGTCGGAGGTCTGTCCTCTTTGCGGCCGTGAGTGGAGCCGCACTGCCAACGAGGACATCACGTCGAAGCTTTGCACCTTCTGCCGTATAGCGGTGGATTGAAGGAATACATAAGAAAAACGGGCGACAACGCCCGTTTTTCTTCGATAGGAGAGGATCTATGGTGATAAACGACGCAATGACCGCGTATTTTTCCGCGCACCGGGAGGAGATCGTGCGCGATCTTTCGGCACTTTGTTCGATCCCCTCGGTAGAGGGGGAGGCCCTGCCCGGGATGCCCTACGGGAGAGAGGTAGATGCGGCGCTCCGTGCGGCTGAGGCTATGTTCATCCGTGAGGGCTTTGTGACCGAGCGCGACCCCGAGGGGCATTACGCCCTGGCGCATTACGGTGAGGGCGAGCGCACGGTTGGCATCTTTGCTCACTGTGACGTGGTCCCCGCGGGGGACGGCTGGACGGTGACAGAGCCCTTCGCTCCGGTTCTCCGCGAGGGGGTGATCTTTGCCCGTGGGGTGCATGATAATAAGGGAGGTGCCGTGGCGGCGCTGTATCTCCTTATGGCGTTCCGCGATCTCGGTATCGATCCCGGTTGCCGTATCACCGTCTTCTTAGGTGCCAACGAGGAGACCGGCATGGGCGATCTTCCTGCCTTCCTCCGGCAGCACAAGGCCCCTGACATTTCGCTTGTTCCCGACAACGATGCGCCGCTATCGATCGGTGAGAAGGGACGGACGACGGGATGGCTTGCCTCGCCCCCGGTGCTTCGCGTCATTGAGGATTTCCGAGGCGGCTCTGCCCTCAACGTGGTGCTTGACACGGCCGAGGCACGCCTTGAATATTCCGATGCGCTCCTTGCCGAGCTTTCGCACCTTGCGGAGAGCCGCCCCGGGATTTCGTTGACGGCCGACCGCGAGGGCGGCTGCCTCAAGGTTGTTGCGAGGGGGCGCTCGGCGCACGCCTCACACCCCGAGGGCTCTCGCAATGCGGCAGGCGTGCTTGCCAATGTGCTTTCCTCGTGCGTCACCTTGCCGGCGGAGGAGCGCGCGGTGATGGCAAGCGCTGCGATGTTCGCGGAGGATCCCTACGGCGGTACGCTTGGGATCGCCGGGGAGGATGCCGGCTTCGGAGCGCGGACGGCGGCCATCGGTATGGCGCGTGTTAGGGATGGGCGGCTCTTCCTGTCGGAGGATATTCGCTACGGCTGCTCCTTTTCCGAGCTTGCCACCCTTCTGTTTGAGGGAGTGGATGCCGAGGAGTTTGAATTTTACGTTACCTCAAGCCATGATGCCTTCGATCACGGGGATGACGATGCGGTGGCCAAGCGGTTGCTTGCGGCCTTTACCCGTGTGACGGGGGATGAATTGCCCCTCTACCGCAGCGGCGGAGGCACCTATGCGCGGTGTCTGCCCCGTGCTTACAGCTTCTGTGTGAAATATGCACCAAGGGGGCAAGAGAGGACTGTGGATATCCCGGATGGGCACGGCAATGTTCACTCACCCGACGAGTGCGTGGTGGTGGACGAGCTTTTGCTTGGAATGCGGATCCTTGCCGAATACACGCTGACTGCTGTCGATATTCTCTTAAATGAGTAAAGAATACTTTGCAAAATGCGAGATCTGCCCGCGCCGCTGTCTTGTCGATCGGTCGGCAGGGGAGTGTGGCCTTTGCGGTGTGCCGATGATGCCACGCCTTGCACGCGCAGGGCTTCACGCCTGGGAGGAGCCTTGCCTTTCGGGGGTGCGCGGCTCGGGGACGGTCTTCTTCTCCGGATGCCAGCTTGGGTGCGTGTTTTGCCAGAACCGTGCGATCGCCGGGGGCGAGATCGGTGCTGAGGTAAGCCTCGATCGGCTGGTTGAGATCTTCCTTGAGCTTGAGGCTCAAGGAGCGCACAACGTCAATCTTGTCACGCCGACGCACTACGCGCCGCTGCTCCTTGATGTCATACCGAGGGCAAGGGCGCGCGGTCTTAGTATTCCGATCGTCTACAATTCGGGCGGCTATGAGCGCGTTGAAACGCTGCGCCTTTTGCGTGGACTCATTGATGTGTATCTGCCTGATTTCAAGTACGCCGATCCTGCGCTTGCCGAGCGCTATGCGGGAGCGCCCGATTACCCCGAGGTGGCAAGGGCGGCTCTCGATGAGATGGTAGAGCAATGCGGGGCGCCCGACCTCGATGACGGGGGGATGATGCGGCGCGGCGTGATCGTGCGCCATCTGATGCTGCCGGGTGCCTATCGCAATTCTCACGACGTCGTTAAGTATCTTGCGGGCTACCGCAACAGGATCTATGTGAGCTTAATGAACCAATATACGCCAATGCCCGGCATCGGTGCGCGTTACCCCGAGCTAGCCACCCCGGTGCGTGAGCGTGACTACCGCCGCCTTGTGGCGTACGCCGTTCGCCTTGGGATCGAGCAGGCCTATGTCCAGGAGGGCGGCACGGTCAGCGAGAGCTTTATTCCCGACTTTGATCTTACGGGGGTTTTGCCCCAAGGGGAAGAATAAAAAAGAGCAGACTTGATGTCTGCTCTTTTTTATGGTTATGCCTTAATAGCCGACCTGCTCCCAGCAATCGAAGGGAGCAGCCAGCTCCTCGCTGACATAGACCTGCGTCTTCATCAGCTGGAGCATCGAGCTCGGGACAAGGGGAGTGACCGGCCCGTGAAGCACGAGGCGCGAGGTCATTCTCTGCCAGGACGAGAAGGTGCAGTTGGTGAGGAGGGCATGGACCTCAATTCTCTCACGGGCGTTCTTCACGTCGTACGGCCCGATGGTGGCGGCGCAGGGCGGCACGTCGGCAATGTAGCCCGACTGACCGAAGACGCCGTGGAGCGAGTTCTGGGCGACGGTGAGGGGGTGGAGCTTAACGATCTTTGCCTTCTGATCGAAGTATTCGTCGTCAAGGCTCGTCAGGATCTCCTTGTTGCCGAGGAACTCGGGAACGGGATCGATGAAGGCCATATGACCGGTCCAGCCGGGCGAGGAGGAGCAGATGTCGGCACCGCCCTCACCGCAGTCGGTGATCATATCCGAATAGTAGGCAATGTTCTTGTTGGTGGGGTAGTTGACGTTCTTCATGGGCATTCTGAGCTTCGGATCGATCTGGTACACGAAGTACTTGAGCATCGAATGAGCAAAGCCCGACTGGTAGGTCTCAGGGGCGATGTTGCCGTCCTGGTCGGCCCACTCGTCCATCGCAAAGAGGTGGACCTTGGAGCAGTCGACCTTGAAGTAGTTGATCAGCTGAGCCAGGGGAATGTAGGTCTCGGGCTCGGGGTTGCCGAGGATCAGGGTGATCTTCTTGCCGTTCTCCGAGGCCTCCTTGATGCGCGAGAAGAGCGTTGCGATCAGGACGGGGTGGGGGTTCTGCATGACCTTGATGTTGAAATCGGGGTTCGCATGCTTCTCGAGGTCCTTGCCGCTGATCTTGCGAAGGCGCTCGCACACCTCTCTGTCCTTGAAGGGGACGTACTCCGCGCACTTAAAGTCAAACCTGGTGGCGGGATCGAAAATGATGTTTTCCATAGCGTTTCTCCTTTATCGTTTTTTGCGAAATTCGCGAGGGTAACGGAATTATTTGACGCGCTCACCGCCGAGGTAGACAGAGCGCACGTTGAACTCGGCATCTACCACAAGGAGGTTGGCGACGTTCCCCTTGGCGATCCGACCGCGGTCGGTAAGGCCGAGGAGGGTGGCGGGGTTCTCCGAGGCGTACTTGAACACCTGGCAGAGCGAGGCACCGGTGTGTGTCATCATGTTGCGGCAGGAGCCGTCAAGGATCATTTTGCTCCCGGCGATCTCGCCCGCAAAGTCAAAGTTGATGTCATCGGCGCCCTCGTAGAGATCACCGTCGGGGATCGGGCCGTCCGACACAAAGGCATCCGAGATCAGGATGATACGGTCATCCCCCTTGATCCTCTTGATGAGGCGGAGCATATAGGGATCGACGTGGATGCCGACCTTGTCGCAGATCAGCTCGGTGTAGATCTCGTGGTTGTACAGCGCGGTTTCATCCACGCACGCGCTACGGCACTCGGGGTAGCGCTGGAGCGTGCCCGTTGCGTTCGTGTGATGGGTGGCAAGGCGCAGGCCGTAGGGCATAAGACGCTCGATATCCGCGGGTGTGGCCTCGCTGTGGGCCACCGAGAGAACGGCGGCGGGGTTTTTCGCCTTAACATAGCGGACGAATTCCTCGATGCCCTCACGCTCGGGGGCAAGACACCAGACGCGGGCGATGTCATAGGCGGCATCCACCACCGGGGCGTAGTCCTCGTGGCAGACGGGGCCGCGCCAGGGGTTGCTCTCACGGTTGCAGCCGTAGGCCGGATTGAGATAGGGAGCCTCCATATAGAGGCCGATGATATTCCTTGCCTTCCCCGATTCCATCGCGGCGCGGATCGTTGCGATCTCGGCGATCAGCTCATCCCGCGAGGAGCTGAAGTAAAGGGCGGGCATCACATCGGTGATGCCGTGCTCGAGCAGCGTGGCGGCGGCGCTTACGGGATCCTCTGTAAAGAAAACATTACCGTCAGCGTGCGTATGGATGTCGACGAGGCCGGGGCCGATATAGCTGCCCGCGAGATCAACGGTCTCGGCGCCGTCCGTGGTGACGCGCTTGCCGAAGTCGACGATCCGACCGTCCTCAATGACGAGGGTGGCATCGCGAATGATGTGGTCGGACATTACGATATTGGCATTGATAAATGCGGTTCTCATAGAAACCTCCTAACGGTTTTTGCGTGGGACTTGTGCTGTTAACCGATCCTGCAGGACCGTTTGTACTGCGTGGGTGTCATTCCCGTATATTTGCGGAAGGCGGTGGAGAAGTAGTGAGAGTTCGAGAACATCAGCAGCTCGGAGATCTCACCGAAGTTGTATCCCGATTCGCGGATCAGGCGCTTGGCCTCGGCAATCTTCATCATATTAAAATACTCGATGACCGAATGACCGACGGCGTGTGAAAAATAGCGCGAGATATAGGTCTTGCCGAAGGAGAGGGTGCGGGAGAGCTCCTCCATCGTAAAGCGCGCATAGAGGCGTTCCTCCATAAAGGCGATGATGCGGAGCACAAATTCATCCTCGGTGGGGCGCGGCGGAAAGAGAAGCCCCGGCCCTTGGGGGCGATGGTCGCCCGCCTCGCGGATCAGCTCGATCAGCATAAGCTCAAGGCGCAGGCGCACGGTCTGCTCACCGCCGAAAAGGCGCTTGCCCTCGCAGAGGCGAAGAAGACGGCGCTCGGGATCGTTGAAGGGAAGCTCAAAGGTCGCCGAGGCCTCGTGCAGGATGGCTGAGATGTGCTGCTTTGTCGACATCGAGGCAGAAAGGCGCCGATCCTCAAAGTAGCGCATGGCGGGTGAGCGCGAGGTGAAGGTGACGATGAAGATATTGGGGGCAACCCCCTTGACGATCTCCAGCATATGCGTCTCTCCCGGCTTGTGGAAGTACATATCCCCTTGACCGAGGAGGAGATGACGGCCGTCGGCTATGATACCACATTCGCCGCGATCAACGAAAACGAGCTCCCAGGAATCGTGTGCCTCCGGCTCGTCACGGAAGGCATCGTCAAATTCAAAATAATAGATGGAGGTGATCGCATCGATCGCGATTCCCTCGCCTTGCGGCTTCTGTACGATATCTGTCATACTATCTCCACGCAGAAATGTACCACACAGGTATATTATACATGATTTTTGGCTCTTTTGTGTACAAAATAGAACACGTTTTGTCTTAAAAAATCAAATGTATGAAAAAATGCTCTGAAAAGGTACAATATTATGCTTCTAAAATGCGGATCCCCAGGCCGCTGAGTGCGGGGATGAGATCCCTGACCTTGCCCTCGGTACGGATGGCCTCAACGATCTCGCCGCGGCGCTGCCGCAATCGGCAGGGGCGATGCCTTTCTATCGCAATCTTTCTCTTCCATTATAGCATACGGTTGCGAAAAAAGCAAACCTTTTCGAGAGGGGTGTGACAGAGGGCGCCGCGGACGGCGATCCCCCTCCGGCTCCTTGCGATTTTTGGCGGTGTCGGCGGATCGCGAAAAATGAGAAAAAAACGGCCGACGTATTGACTTTCCAAGTGGATTATGGTACAATACAAAAATGGAAAAAGAAGCAGAATCCGAAAGAAAAACGAAAGAATGGAAGGTAGGCTACTATGCTGAAAGGTTATAAGATCCGGGCGCCTTATTTTGAGATCGGTCCCAAGTGCTTTATGTGGGGCGAGAGAATGCTGAAGCTTGCAAAGGCGGTGGATAGGATCGCTGCGAAGTACGATCTTGACGTCATCATCACTCCCCAATACACCGATATCCGTCTGCTCGCGGAGAACACCGAGCGCATCCACGTGTATGCACAGCATATGGACACGCTCCTGCCGGGGCGCGGCCTTGGCTCGGTGCTCCCCGAGTCGATCAAGGAGGCCGGGGCTGTGGGCGTTATGCTCAACCACGCCGAAAAGAAGCTGACGCCGGACGAGGTGCGTGCGGCCATCGCGCGTGCCGATGAGGTGGGGCTTGCCACCATCGTTTGTGCCGATACCGTGGCTGAGATCCGTGAGGTGGCGAAGATGGGACCGAACCTCATCGTTGCCGAGCCGACCGACCTTATCGGTACCGGCGTTGCCAGCGATATGGGCTACGTCCGCGATACGATCGCGGCGGTGCGTGCCATCAACCCCGACATCATGGTGCTTCAGGGTGCCGGCATTTCGGGCCCCCTGGACGTTGCAAACGTCATCCGCGCCGGCGCACAGGCAACCGGCTGCACAAGCGGCGTCATGAAGGCCGCCGATCCCGAGGCGGCTGCCGAGGAAATGCTTTATACCCTCAGAAGGACCTGGGATGAGGTGAACGGCAAATGAGAGATGAGGTCTTGAACGTTGCATACGACGCCTTCCGCATTGAGGCCGAATCGCTGGCCGCCACGGCGGAGGTGCTTGACCGCGGCGAGCTTGCCCGTGCTGTTGAGGCCTTGGCCTCGGCCGAGCGCATTGCCACCTCGGGCTGCGGGCATTCGGGGATCGCTTGCCGCCATCTTGCCCATCTGCTTTGCTGCATTGAACGCCCTGCGCGCTTCCTCTCTCCCGCTGAGGCGGTACACGGCGGTCTTGGCTTTTTGCAAAGGGGCGACGTGATCGTCCTGGCCTCGCGCGGCGGCAAGACCGATGAGCTGCTTCCCATTGCCCGCATCGCGCGTGACAAGGGGGCGACCGTGATCGGTGTGACCGAGGTACCCGAGTCGCCTCTTGGCGAGCTTTCCGACATCATTCTCCGTATGAGGGTGACGAAGGAGTGTGACCGCTACAACTGCCAGGGGACGACGAGCTTTGCCGTGACCTCGGCCATCTTTGACGCGCTCCAAACGGCGCTCGTTGAATACACGAGCTTTATGAACGAGAGCTTTGCCGTGATCCATCCCGGTGGTGCCGTCGGCAAACGCCTCAACCAAAATAAGTGATTTGTAAACAAAACTTTATAAAAGGAGAACACAGCTATGGAAATGAAAGTTTTTCAGAAGGAGATTGAGCTTCAGTCGAGAGGCTGGATCCCCACCTTCCACGACATTTCAAAGGAGGTCAAGGAGATCGTTGAGGCGTCGGGCATCAAGAACGGCACCGTGGCGATCGTTTCGCACCACACCACCTGCTCGGTGATGGTCCAGGAGTGCTCGCACGACATCGATTCCTTTGATCTTGAGTTCCTGCAGCACGATCTGCTCGACATCATGAGAAAGATGATCCCCGACTTTGCCGAGGAGCATCAGTACCGCCATCCCGGCCCGGTGCATGCCCAGTTCGGTCGCTACGTCAACGAGCCCGGCGACTACTCGAGCATGAACACCGACGGTCACCTGCGCTCGGTCTTCTTTGGCAGAAGCGAAACCATGACCATTAAGGACGGTCTTGTGGACGGCGGTCAGTTTGCACACGTCTACTTCATCGACTGGGACCACGTCATTGCTCGCCGCCGCCAGGTCAACGTGACGGTCATCGGCACCACCGAGGACGTGGGCGACAGAAAGTGGAACAACGGTGAGGTCATCAACACCCGCCGCAAGTTTACCGACGAGGAGAAGGCCTACGACGTCCACTACGATCTCCAGCTGAAGCGCTGAGAGGAGGCCCGGCATGAGGATCATGCTCGACACCGCGAATCTTAAGGATATTCGCTATTTTAACACCTATTATCCGATTGAGGGCGTGACCACCAACCCCACCATCCTTTCTAAGCAGGGCGGGGACGTGCTGGCCCTCCTCAAGGAGATTCGCGCGATCATCGGCGACGAAAAGGAGCTGCATGTGCAGGTCACGGAGACCGAGTACGAGAGGATCCTCGCCGAGGCGCGCGCCATCGTTGCCTACCTTGGCGAAAACACCTTTGTCAAGATCCCTGCGACCGACGTGGGGCTCCGTGCTACCAAGGCGCTTTCGGATGAGGGCTACGGCATCACGGTGACCGCTGTTCTGACGGCGGCACAGGGGCTGCTTGCCTCGAATGCGGGGGCTGCGTACGTCGCGCCCTACGTCAATCGCCTTGAAAACATCTGTGCCGACGGCGTGGGTACCGTGGCCGATCTTGTCCGCATCTTCTCGGCGTCCGATACCTCGACCGAGATCCTTGCTGCCAGCTTTAAGACGGCCAAGGAGGTTCTTGACATCGCCGTTGCCGGCTGCCATGCCGCGACGCTCAGTCCGGACGTTCTCAAGAGGTTCCTCGCACACACCACGACCGACACCTCGATCGCCGGCTTTGCCGCCGATTGGAAGGGTGCGTTCGGAGATGTGACGCTCCTTGACCTTCTTACGAAGTAAGAAAATTTTGGAAAACGCCCTGCGGGGCGTTTTTCTTTTGGCGCCGGCGCGTGGCGCTCCTCGCGGGAGTACGGCGGCTCGCTGTCCCGCGTGTCGCTGTCCTTGATGGTCAATTCGGTCGTCGGTGCAGGCAAGTAGCTGCCCCGCCGCTTGGTGTGCGGTGGTTGCCCTGCCAAGGACACAAAAAAGAGTCGAAGGAAAGACCTTCGACTCTTTTTTGATGCAGGTTATTTTTGAAGCTCGGCGAGGATCGAGAGCCCCTCGTCAACGATGCGTTCGGCAACGCCGGCCTTGTAGTTCGAGCTTTTGGCCTCGTAGCCGCCCTCGTCGTAGGCATCCTTCATCGGGAAGTAGCCCTCGCTGCCGTTCGTAAGGCAGGAGGGGATGACCATATCGTACCCCTCGGCCAGCTTCAGGGCGCGGCCGACACCGTTGAAGGGCTCGCCGGGGACGCCGAGGAAGGCAACCTTGCCAACGGCAATGCCGATGAGGCGCATGGGGAAGGAGACGGGGCCGTGCTCAAGGCGGATCTTGCGTGCGGCATCCGCGACCACGGTGGTCAGCAGCATGCCCTCGTAGGGAAGGAGCTCGTCGTGCCCTGACAGATGGATCTCGTTGATGCGGCGCGCCTCATCCATTTCCTCGGGGGTGGGCATATTGGAGGGAAGGTCGATACGCTTCTCGATAAAGCGAACGGTGTCGGCCTCGCGGTATTCGACCTTGTCAAAAACCTGGAGAACGGCGCCTGCCACCACGCGCCCCATGTAGCGGGCGTGGCCGTAGCCGCGTGCGACGTCGTCAAAGTCCATAAAGAGGTCGTTGAGATAGCCGCCCGTCGGATGGACGTTGACGTGGTTGATGTCCCCCTGCGCGCCGTTCAAGAAGATGCAGCGCGTGTTGTCGATCGCCTTTTCGACTGTGTGGCGCGTGAGCGAAGGCCAGTCACCCGAGAGCATGCTGCCGCCCACAACGTCGGGATGGTTGGCAAAGTTGGCAAGCACAATGGTGGTTGCCCCCTCACGGTCAAATCTCACAACGCTGACGCGATCGTCGATCTCACCGATAGGGGCGACGATGTCGGGGTTATTGACACCGGGGTTGGTGCGGACCGAGCCGTCCTTCATACGGAAGCGGCGGATAAAGGCAATGTTCTTGGCAACGCCGACGCCCGTGCCGATACGCGCCGGCTTGAGGTCCTCAAGGGCGGCCTGCGCTACGTCAACGAGGCGGCGGCAAAGGAAGGTCCTGTATTCAAGGATGAGAGCAGTGTCCTCCTCGCTCATTTCGCCGTTTGCCGTCTTTTCGGGATCAACGTACGGGCCGGTATGCGTATGCGTGGCATGGATATAGATCGCGGCCTCGTCAAGCCCTGTGGCGGCGGCTATCTCGTGGCGGAAGTGGCTACAGACATGCGTTGGCACTTGGCAGAGGTCAACGCTGATGATCACGGCGCGATTTTCACCGTCGGAAAGCGCGAGGGCATTGGCCTCGAGATCGTCAAGAATACCCTCCGCATGGCGAACCTTATAGTAGCCGGCAACGCCGATGCCGCGCATAGGATTGATGTTGGTGCGGGCAAAACCCGCCAAAATTCTGCTCATGGCATGCTCCTTTTTAATGCGATGTAATGTTTTGTTCGCAAATAATCGAGCGAACGGAGGGCAACGACGATCGCCCTTTGGCGGCGCCGCTGTAAGCTGCATAGACCGCTTGTGCTCTTTTGGCTTTATTATACTCTTGCGGCATCCGAAAGTCAATAGAAACAAGACAAAAAACGCGCAACGGAAAGCAAAAGAGGCGCTGTGCCCGGGTGGGGGCACAGCGCCTCTTTTTTATGAAAGCCATGTGGCTCCCGAGGTGACATCCACGGTCAGAGGAACGCGAAGGGCGGTGACGCCCTCCATCTCCTCGCGGAGGATCGCCTCGGCGCGGGCGGCGTCACGCTTATGCGCTTCAAGGATCAGCTCGTCGTGCACCTGCAGGATCAGCCTGGCATCCAGCCCCTCCTCGCGGAGGCGGCGGTGGACGTTGATCATGGCGAGCTTCATAATGTCGGCGGCCGTTCCCTGGATGGGGCTGTTCATCGCCGCACGCTCACCGAATTTGCGGACGGGGAATTGCGAGGCCGAGAGCTCGGGGAGGTAGCGGCGGCGGCCGAAGAGGGTTTCGGTATAGCCACACGCCTTGGCCCCCTCGATGACCGACGAAAGATAGTCGCGCACATGGGGGAACTGGGCAAAATACGCATCCATGTAATCGCTTGCTTCCTTGACCGAAATGCCAAGGTCGGCGGCGAGAGAGAAGGCGGAGATGCCGTAGACGATGCCAAAGCTGACGGCCTTGGCGCGCTTGCGGAGCTCAGGCGTTACCTCTGCCTCCGGAACACCAAAGGCGGCCGCGGCGGTGCGGGTGTGGATATCGGCCCCCTCACGGTATGCGGCGATCATTGTTTCGTCGTTTGCCATATGGGCAAGAAGCCGCAGCTCGATCTGGGAGTAGTCGGCATCAATGAGAACGTAGTCCTCGCTTTTTGTAATGAAATATTTACGAAAACGGCTCCCAAGCTCGGTGCGTATCGGGATATTTTGCAGATTTGGCTCAGCCGAGGAGAGACGGCCGGTTTTGGTTTCGGCCTGCTTGAAGTCGCTGTGGATGCGCCCCTCGGCATCGGCGGCCTTGACGAGGCCCTGCGCGTAGGTCGAACGGAGCTTTGTGATCCTGCGGAATTCAAGCACCGCATCGACGATGGGGTGCAGGTGGCGGATCGCCCCAAGGATATCGGCATCGGTCGAGTAGGCGCCTGCCCTTTTCTTTTTGGGGTAGGGGAGCGCAAGACGCTCGAACAGCACCTCGCCGAGCTGCTTCGGTGAATTGATGTTAAAGGCAATGCCTGCCATTCCGGTAATGGCATCGCCGAGGACATCGGCCGCAAGGCAAAGCTCGCGGTCAAAGG
>JAZQVJ010000072.1:0-4385 GCA_045631785.1 Eubacteriales bacterium | reverse complement strand
CGTTACCGATCGTCACGCTTGCCAGCGAGGAGCACAGCGAGAAGGCATACTGTCCGATGTACGTTATGTTGTCGGGAATTGTGATGCTTGTAAGCTTTGCGCACTTGCGAAAGGCTTCGTGATGGATCGCGGTGACGGGGTAGGTAGCGCCCTTATATTCGATGGCGGCGGGGATGACGGCCTCGGCGACTGTTCCCGGCTGTCTAACGAGGGCGGCGGTCCCGTCCTTGATGCCGTACCGCAGGCCGTCCGCGACGGTATAGATGAATCCGTCGGTCGCCACGTCGTTATTCCTGCAATCCCACACAGTGGGGAAAGACGTGGAGGGATCCCAGATCCAGCCCGCGGGCTTGCTTGCGGCCTCGAAGTACAGCGTGAGGGCAGGGCACCCCTGAAACGCGGTCTGAGCCACCCCGGCGACGCTGTTTCCGACGGTGATGCTTACGATGTTCTCACAGTTGATAAAAGCATACCTCATGATCGTCCGGGCGGTCGTGATCGCTACCTCGCGCAGCGGATCACCGTTCAGCCAAAGATCCTTGGCATAATAGAGGGGGTTTGAAGATTCGGTGGCGAAGTTGATGGTCGCCCAGTCGTCCACACTCCCTGTAAAGGAAACCTTGTTGAGCGCGGTACAGCCGACGAATGCATCATAGCCAAATACCTCCAAGGTGGGGCAGAGCGTAATCTCCTCAAGCAGGGTACAGTTAGCAAAGGCACGGGACAAGATCTCCGTGACCTCGTATGCTTGCCCTTTATATTCAATGGAGGGGCGGAGGATGGCCGAGCCGATGGTCTTTGGCTGGGACATCACGAAGGCGCGCCCGTCCTTGATACCGTATCTCACGCCGTCCGCCACGGCGTAGATATACCCGTCCGTGGCGATGTCGTTATTCTTGCAGTCCCATACGACAGGGCAGTCTTCGAGGTAATTCCAACTATCGTAGTACTGGTTGCCGGCCCACCCTTGCGGGCGGCTTTCGGCCTCGCAGTAAATGGTCGCTCCGGGGCATTTGTGAATTGCCTCGCTCTCAATTTTTTTGACACCCGCGCCGATGGTGATTGAGGTGAGCGCCGGGCAATTGTAGATCGCTCGGAAATCTATAAACTCGATGCCCCCGCTGACGGTGATCTCGGTGAGTCCCGCGCAGTCCTCGAATGCATGGGCTGCGATCGCTTTTACCGGGTAGGTTTTCCCGCGATACTGGAGGCACTCCTTGATGTTGGCTTTGGTGACGGTATTTGGTTGGTTGGCTACGAAGGCGGTGCCGTCCTCATCATTAACGCCGTATTTCAGGCCGTCGATGGTGATATAGGCATAGCCGTCCTCTGTCAGCTCATTGTTCTTGTAATCAAAGATCACGGGGCATGCTTCGAGATTCCAGTCCTCGATCCAGGTGCGGTTGCCCTTAAAGTCCGCGGGCACACTCTCGACCTCGCAATAGAGGGTGATGTGCCCGTCAAAAATCGTTTTGGGATCGCCCACCGTCCCAAAGCCGATCCTCTCGATGCACGCGGGGATCGTCACGCTGTCCACAAAAGGGCAATCGGCAAACGCCCCTTCCATAATGCCCGTGACGGGCTTGCCCTCGTGCGCCGTCGGGACGACGACGTTTTTGTCCGTGCAGGTGCCGATGCCGTAGACCCAGTACTGTGTCCCGTCGGACACGGCGCGTAGCTCAAGCCCCTGACTCGGGGCGCGGAAATCGCAAGTGGTACAGAAATTATCCTCAAGGGTGTGGGCCGCTTTTTGCGCGACTTCGTCCCCGTGCTCGCAGGTTGCGGCCTTATAATGGTGGGTTTCGTTGTACGACCACTCCTCGGCATAGGTATGCTCGTGGCGGTCGCATCCCGAAAACGCAAAAATAGAAAGGGGGAGCATTGCGGCGCATAAGAAAAAATGAAAGATTCTGTGTTTCATAAGCCCTCGTTTCCCGTTAATTGGCATAAGCGGTGCCACCAACGCTTGACTTCTTTCTAAAAATTATAGCACAAGGACTATTTTTTTTCAAGAGGGGATACAAAAACCGCAAATTTCGCATCTAAATTACAGATAAGACGGCAGGGGGCCGGTACTTTTTAAGCAAAAAAGGATCGGTAAAAACAAAAAATCTTTCGGATCCTGAAGCTCGGCACGATGCGGGTGGACGCCTCTCCGGATACCCCCACGGTGCGACGGCTTCCGGCAAATAACGAATACCTGCGGCAGCCCTTCTTCCTTCGCCCGAAAAGCTCATATTTGTATTGAAATGCATGAAAATGTGTGTTATAATGTAAGAAATATGGGTGTTGCTGCGGAAGGCGCGGACAGACGGCGATTGCTTCTCCGCCTCGCAACAAGCGGCATCGGTATTGGATCGGCAGGAACTACCGAAAAGGAGAGCGACATGAACGCGATTTTGGAAAACGAAAGAATGAGTATCGAGATCGATCCCGTGACCGGATATGTGACGAGGATCACCGACCGCCGCGATCGGGCGGAGATGAACTGGGTGCTGCCTCGGTCACTGTGGGGCAAGGTGGACGGCTTCCGCCCTCTGCAGGTCGAGGTCAAGGAGGGCTGTGTTTTGGTGGAAGCGGAAGGGGAGGAATGTCCTTGCCGCCTCAGCATTTGCCGTGAGATCACCGAGGGCGGCTATCGGGAGCGCTACGTGCTGACGAACACCGCCAAGGAACGCCTGCCGATCACGCAGGAGACCTTTGGCATCTCGTTCCCCTTTAATTGCGCGATCGAGAAAACGCCGGGCTTCCTCGAGGAGCTGTGCACGGCGCATGTGTTTTGCGGCGGCAATACCGCCTGGCTGTACGGCGAAAAATTGAATGGCGGCGCCCCCTATCTCATTGTGAATATGACGAAGGGCGATTGCTCGGATTACAGCATATCGCGCGATTTTGTTGACAGGAGATCGGTGAACTACCGCGGAGATATCTCGTTAAATCCCACGCCCACCGAGCTTCTCCCCGGGGGATCGCTCACCATGGAGTTTGACTATTGGTTCAGTGATGAGCATCCTCGGGCGGCACTCGCCAAGCGGCCGGATTTTCTGGGCGCGTATGCCGACAGGTATTCGGTAGTGCTCGGCGAGCCGATCGCGCTCTCCGTGGAGTGTGCCTCGGGGCTTGATTCTCTTGCCGTCACCTGTGAGGGAGAGGAGATCCCCTCTGAGGTGCGCGGCGGCGTTGCCACGGCCGTCTTTACGCCGACATCGGCGGGCGAACGGAGGATCACGGTTTCCGCGGGCGGCAAATACACCTACCTTTACGTGAACGTATTAAACGATCTTGATTTCCTTTTCGATCAGCGCACAAGGTTCATCGCCGAAAAGCAGCAGCGCCTTGATCCCGGGAATGCGTTGGACGGCGCGTACCTCTGCTATGATGACGACACGAAGATGCAGCACGTCGAGAGCGAGCGCCCCGACTTCAATGCGGGCAGAGAGCGCATTTGCATGGGCATTGCGCTGCTTTTGCAGCTTCAGAGAAAGCATGACGATGCGCTTTGGCAGTCGATCGAGAGGCACAGGGCGTTTGTTGAGCGTGAGCTTTTCGATCCCGAGACCGACATGGTATACAACGATATCGGGAGAAACAACGATTGGCTGCGTATCTTTAATTTCCCCTGGTTCTCCATCTATTATCTCGAATGGTATCTCCTTACCAAGGAAAAGAAGTATCTCGACCACGCCGCAGGGATCCTGCTTCGCTACTATGACAATAACGGTGCCAAGCAGAACTCCCAGATGATCGAGGCGGTGAGGATCATCCGCTGCCTGCTTGCCGAGGGGGATACGGCCCTTGCGGAGGAGCTTAAGACGGCATTCCTGCACCACTGTGACACGATGATCGAGCTTGACGCCTTCTGCGAGAACGGCGAATGTGGCTACGTCAGCGAGTTCCCCACCGTGCTGACCGCGTATATGTCCCAGGCCTATATCCTGACGGGGGCAGACAAGTACAAGGAGGCCGCCAAGGTCTACGAGAGCCGCATCAGCTCCTTTTATTCCTTCCAGCCGGACTTTCACCTGAATTCCATCAGTGTCCGCCACTGGGAGCGCTATTGGTTCGGGAAACGGGACGAATACTGCGACACGATGCCCCAGCAGTGGTCAGGGCTCGTGACGTGGGCGTATGCCTGGTACGATGAAGCGTTTGGCACCGATCATCGGAAGCTGCGCCGGGACGTCATCTACAACTGCCTTTGCCTCTACCGTGCGGACGGCTTTGCCGCCAACGTTTACGCCCCCGCGTATAAAACCACGGTGTTCACCTCGGTGCCGGGGTATACCGTGGAGTATATGGCCTTGGGTACATTTTACGAAAAGAATTATGACGAGCGCGCCAACGACCAGGATTGGATCCTCTATTTCCTGCGGCGGTGCGTTGAG
>JAZQVJ010000071.1:0-5509 GCA_045631785.1 Eubacteriales bacterium | reverse complement strand
CTCAAAATAAGAAAAAAGCTCGTGAGTCGTTTCCTTCATCCCCCGGTGGAGCCACCAATCAACGGCTTCTACAAAGGATACGGCGATATGGTTGATGAGAAATTCCTCAAAAGGACCGCGCTCCCTTCGCAGATCGTCCCGATGCAGCTGGGAGCTGACGAGCTTTTTGAGCTCGCCCTTGAAGTATTGCAGGAAGATCTCGTTGTTCGGCGAAGAAAGGAGCGCCAATGTGCTGCGATCGTTTTTTTCAAGGTGCTGCAACAGGTGCAGAAACACTGACTCTCCGGCCGCCCGGCAGGTCTCGGAATTCTCATTTGCTGCCACACCCTTCGCGGTATCGGCGATATGTCCGAACAGCTCCTCGCACAGCTCCCTGAGAAGAAAATCCTTGGTCTCGAAGTGTGCGTAAAAGGTGGCGCGCCCGACGTCGGCACGCTCAATGATCTCGCCGACCGTGATCGCGTGATACGGCTTCTCGGATAGGAGTGTAATAAAGTTCGTGAAAATGGCCTCGCGCGTCTTTTTTTGCCGTCTGTCCATATATCCTCCGTACAATTCTCGACAAATGTTCGGTATCATACAAAAGCCGAAAAACATATATTGATTCTTTGAGAGGCTCTGATACAATAGTATCGAACAGGTTGTTTTGTATCGAATACATTGTACGCTTGTAATTCACACTTGTCAATAGGAGGAGCTATGAAAAGCGAAAAAAGGATCCTCGTGGCCTTTCTTTTGAATCTTGCCTTTTCTGTCTTTGAGGTGGTAGGCGGGATCCTCACAGGAAGCGTTGCGATCGTTTCGGATGCCGTACACGATATGGGGGATGCCGTCAGCATCGGCGCCTCGTATCTCTTTGAACGCAAGAGTAAGAAGCAGGCCGATGAGGTCTACACCTACGGCTACGCGCGCTATTCGCTCCTCGGAGGCGTTCTCACAACACTGATCCTTCTGGTTGGCTCGATTCTGATCATCGTAGGGGCGATCAAGCGTATTCTTGCCCCCGTCGATGTCGACTATAACGGGATGATCCTGATCGCTATCATCGGTGTCGCTGTCAATCTCGTTGCCGCCTTCTTTACGCAACGGGGGAGCTCCCTGAATCAGAGGGCGATCAACCTGCATATGCTTGAGGACGTCCTCGGGTGGGCGGTCATCCTTGTTGGCGCTGTCGTTATGCGCTTTACCGATCTTGTGTTTATCGACCCCCTGATGTCGATCGGCGTTTCGACCGTGATCCTTATTGCCGCCGTTGGCCATTTGCGAGAGATGCTGGATCTTTTCTTGGAGCGTGTGCCGCACGGCGTCAGCGTTCAGACGGTGGGTGAGCACGTGGCGGCCATGGAGGGGGTATTTGACGTCCATCACATCCACCTCTGGAGCATTGACGGGCAGACGCACTGTGCCACGATGCATATCGTAACCGACGGCGAGGCGCACGAGGTCAAGGAACGGATCCGGAGCGAGCTTCGCAAATTCGGCATCGGTCACGCGACGCTTGAGCTCGAGAGCGCAGAGGAGCATTGCCATGAGGTGGAATGTCACCGTGAGATGGTCCCCCCCTACGGCCATCATCACCACCACCATCATTGATAGGGACCAACCGCAAGCAAAAAAGAGCAGACAAGGTCTGCTCTTTTTTGCTTGCGGTCAGCTCGGGGCCGTGCGCCCTCCGGAGGAAGGCTTAACGCCCTTTCTCCGAGCCTGTGGGGTTGATAATACTGTAACCGACGTTCACAAGATGGTCGGCCACGCGCTCAAGCCCCGCAACGGTGGACGAGTAGAAGGGGCTGACGTCGATGCTGCAGTTGCCCTCGGCAAGGCGCGCGAAGTGCGAGGCGGTGAGCTCCTTCTTAAGTGCGTCGATCTCGCTCTCAAGCGAGGCGAGCGCCGGGAGGCGATCCTTGTTCTTGCTCTCAAAGGCATCCTTGGCGATCTCGAACATGTCGAGCACCTTATCGCTCATATTGCCGATATCGCCGCGCGCCTTTTCGGAGAAGCTGATGCTCTTGCCGACCATCGCTTCGCCGATCTCGTGGAAGTTCTCGGCGTGGTCGCCGATGCGCTCAAGGTCGTTTAAGACGTGGAAGTAGGTACCGATGATCAGCTCGTCACTTTGGTCAACACCCGCGGAGAGCTTGATGAGGAAGCGTGTCAGGGCGCTGTTCGTATAGTCGATGGTCTCCTCGTTGCGGCGGATCGTTTCGCTGTGCTCAAGTGAACCCGTACGCATGGCGATGAAGGAGGCTTTGAGGTTCTCCTCGACGAGGCCAAGCATATGGTCCATCTCCTTCTTGACCTGCATAAGGGCGATGGGGGGTGTGCCGAGGAGTCGATCGTCCACGTATTTGAGCGAGAGGGCCGCGTCGGTGTCCTTTTGGTCCTTGATCACGAGCTGCGAATATTTGACGAGCTGTGTGACGGTGGGGAGAAGCAGAAGCGTTGTCGTTACGTTGAAGATCACGTGGAAGGCCGAGACGCGCATCTGGAGCGACATGGGATCGTCCCCGGGGAAGATCGAGACGAGAAGATCGACCGCCGGCTCACGGAAGATCCAGATCAGCGCAGTGAAGACCGCCGTGCCGATCACGTTAAAGGTGAAGTGGATGAGGGCCACGCGCTTCGAGTTGGCGTTCGCACCGACCGAGGCGAGGAGGGCCGTGACACAGGTGCCGATGTTGGCGCCGAGAATGATAAAGAGGGCGAGATCCAAAGGAAGCACGCCGGTGCCCACCATGGTGATAACGACACCCGTGGCGGCCGAGGAGCTTTGGATCAGGGCGGTGAAGATCACGCCGACAAGGATGAGGAGCAGGGGGAAGTCAATGGCCTTGAAGATGTCGGTGAAGACACGCTCGATGAGTGGATTGCCGAAGGCCTGCTCGCTGCTCATCACCTCAAGTCCCACAAAGATGAGCCCCAGGCCGCAGCAAAGGCTACCGGCGATCTTGACCTTCTCCTTCTTGAAAAAGCCCATCATCACGCCCGCAAAGGCGAGCAGATACATGATCATATTGAAATAGTCGTTCTTCAGCGCCACCAGAACACCCGTGATCGTGGTACCGATATTGGCACCCATAATGATCGGCGTTGCCTGCATCAGCGTCATGACACCGGCATTGACAAGACCGATGACCATGACCGAGGTGGCCGCCGAGCTTTGGATGATGGCGGTCACGCCGGCACCGATGCCGACGCCCGACAGGCGGTTGTTGCTGATACGCTCGAGCAGCTTCTTCATTCCGCCCCCGGCGCTCTTTTCAAGGGCATCGCCCATAAAGTTCATGCCGACGATAAACACGCCAACGCCGGCCAAGAGCCAGATAAGACTCGCGATGAGCTGCATGATCTCTTCGGGTGACAGCATAGGATTCTCCTTTTTTACATAGTAATCCTTGAATGCATACGAAAGTAAAAGAATTTTACTACACTACGATTATAACAAATAAAAAGGGCACAGTCAATCCCTTCGGCCACGGTAAAAGAAAAATCCATCGCCGAAGCGATGGATTTTTGAGAGGGGCGGAAAAAAGATATTTCGGGGAGTTTTTATATGGACTTGAAGCCTCGCGTTTCCATCACGCCGCAGGAAAATACACGCTGGCGCGTGATTAGATGCAGCCCATAGGGGCTGATGATATCCACGACTGTGTCGTGATGATATGCCAAGCCTGCGGCTTGGATAAAAAATCGACAAGCCGAAGCTTGTCGATTTTTTGGCAGGGGCACAAAGGCTCGAACTCTGGACACGCGGTTTTGGAGACCGCTGCTCTACCAACTGAGCTATACCCCTATAACGCTACCTATTTTAGCATACGAGTTTTGAAAAAGCAAGCCCTTTTCTCAAAAAACTTACAAAAATTGAAAACAAAGAGAAGGGGGCGCCGCCCGTGAGGACGGCGCCCGTGGGCTTATTGCTCGTTGCCGCCCTGCTCCTTCTTTGCTGCCAGCTTCTCGGAAAGCTTGTTGAAGCCGTAGTTGCAAAGGACGGTCGCACCGATGATGAGACCGACGATAAGGAAGGTGCCGAGAAGGCCGAGGCCCATATATTTCAGGTTCTCAACGAAACCGTAAGGATGCCATTCCATAGTGTTTTCTCCTTTCTTAAATGAAGAATCCGAGGACGAGCGAGCCGGCGATGACCGAGGCGATCTGCCCCGAAACGTTGACGCTGATCGAGTGCATCAGGAGGAAGTTCTGCGGATCCTCGGCCTGACCAAGCTTGTGGACGATGCGCCCGGACATCGGGAAGGCCGAGATGCCGGCAGCGCCGATCATCGGGTTGATGGGGTCCTTCTTAAGGAGCCGGAGGATCACATTAAACAGCTTGGCAAAGAGAACGCCGCCCGCTGTATCCACGATGAAGGCGATAAGGCCGAGGCCCATGATGATCAGGGTGCTGACGTCCAGGAATTTGTCGGCGCTCATCTGGAAGGCGATGGTGATGCCGAGGAAGAGGGTGACGAGGTTGGCCAGCACCTTCTGCGCCGTTTCGGAGAGCGAATCCAGCACACCGCACTCGCGGATCAGGTTACCGAACATAAGGAAGCCGATGAGCGAGCCAGCGGCGGGCACAAAGAGGCAGGTCACGATCGAGATCACAATGGGGAAGAGGATCTTCGTGGTCTTCGAAACGCTGGCAGGCTTGTAGGCCATGCGGATCTTGCGCTCCTCCTTGGTGGTCAGGAGCTTGATGACCGGGGGCTGAATGATCGGTACAAGTGCCATATAAGAGTACGCGGCGACGGCGATCGCACCGATGTAACCCGCGTTATCCGTACCGCCGAGCAGGGTGTTCGCCACGACGATCGAGGTCGGGCCGTCGGCCGCGCCGATGATCGAGATCGAGGCAGCAACATCATCGGGGAAGAACATACTCGCCATACAGAGGGTGAAGAAGATACCAAACTGTGCCGCCGCGCCAAAGATCATCAGCTTCGGGTTGGTGAGCAGGGGGCCGAAGTCGATCATCGCACCGATACCGATGAAAAGGATCAGCGGGAAGAGCTCGTTGGCGATGCCGGCACTATACAGCGTTTCCAGGGGCTCCGCAATACCGGCCCCCGGGAAGTTCATCAGGATCGCGCCGAAGCCCATCGGCAGAAGGAGGGTAGGCTCCATTTCCTTCTTGATCGCCAAGAAGATCAGGATGCCGCCGATCGCCCACATCACGAGCTGCTGCCACGAGATGCCGGCAATGGTTTCATAAAGAAATTTGAAGGATTCCATAGTATCAAACCTCACGAAAAAATCATACCTTACTATCATAGCATATCTGTATGCTCCTATTTGTGAACTCATTGTAAACAAACGTCGGTCGTTTCCTATTTATCATATGGCGCGCATATCGCGCGCGTAGGGCGATTTAGCCGGAAAAAGGAAGAATTTTTTCCCAACACCTCTTGACAAAGGGAAAACGGGGTGATATACTGAAACTCCCCCCGCGAAACGGGAGGGAGCCCTCGCACCCTGAAAAAACCTCGAAAAAAACTTGAAAAAAGTTTGAAAA
>JAZQVJ010000070.1:0-2519 GCA_045631785.1 Eubacteriales bacterium | reverse complement strand
AAAAGAAGGGTTTCCTTCTCCGCGAAATAGGATTCCTTGAGATAGATCTTATTTTGCATACAAAAAATCTCCCTTAATACGGTAAAAGAACCGATTTTTTTCAGTATAACATGCGGCACGGGAAAATGTCAAGGTGAATTGGCTTTTTTGTGCCCGCGCATCGACGCTTCACGGCTTTTTCCAACATTTTGCCCCCGATTGTCGCTTGCCTTTGTCACGCTTTTGACATATAATCATCTCAGTACCGTGACAGGTCGAGTATCATGACAAGGAAAGGAAGCAACGCAATGGGAAAGAAGTTTCGCCAAAAGCGCAGTGCCTGGTTCCGCGCCTTCAAGCTGCTGCTTCTTGGGCGCTACAAGCGGCCGCAATTCGTTTTTCTCGGTGACAAGGTGGATGCGAGCAGTGTTATCCTGAGCAATCACGTCGGTACCGATGCGCCCCTCTCGCTTGAGCTTTATTTTGACCGACCGATCCGCTTTTGGGGAGCCTACGAGATGAACTCCGGGCTTTGCAAGCTCTATAAATACCAAACGCGTGTGTATTATCACGAAAAGAAGCATTGGAACCTTCCCCTCGCCCGTCTTTTCTGCCTTATTGCCAGCCCCCTTACCTACATCTTCTACCGTGGCCTGCGCCTCATCTCCACATATCACGACGTCCGCTTTGTCAAGACGCTGAACGAAAGCCTTGATGCGCTCCGTGAGGGGGATAACATCGTCATCTTCCCCGAGGATTCCTCCGAGGGGTATCTCGATGAGCTGAAGGGCTTTTACGCCGGCTTTCTGGTGCTTGCCGAGCATGCGTACCGCGTAGGGATCGATACGCCCATCTACGTTTCTTACTTCAGAAAGCGCGATCTCGTCTACTTCTTTGATGCGCCTGTCTATTACTCGAAGCTCCACGAAAGCGGAAAAACGCGCGAGGAGCTGGCCGAGGAGCTGGTGGCCCGCTGTAACGCGCTTGGAAAGCTGGAGCTTGCCAAGGAGTCGGATGAGGTCCCCGTTGGATAGAACAATAAAAACCGCCTTCTTTGGAAGGCGGTTTTTATTTGGTGGAAATAGGGGGGCTCGAACCCTCGACCTCACGGATGTGAACCGTGCGCTCTGACCAACTGAGCTATATTTCCAAAGCCCTAATAGTATACCATACGGCACCCGATTTGTAAAGGGGGTTTTCGATTTTTTTGGAAAAAAGTTTTTTTGAGTGCTTCTGCATTGCAAATCTTGCTCTTTTTTCCGAAACCCTTGTCAGAAATTTACCAAATCTTTTCACAAGTATTGAAAAAATTATCTTTTCTTGGTATAATTATATCCGTGAGAATAGGGATCCCGGATCCCGGAAAGTAGGAACTGCAATGTTTGTAAAGAGCGATTCTTTTATCTCGGACACCGAGCTGCGCGAGCTGCTTGCGAGGTCCTTGGAGGGGAAGAATCTCAAGAAGGTGCTCATCCTCCCCCCGGATTACACAAGAATGTACTCGGGCGCCGGCAAGATCACCGCTTATTACTATGAAATGCTCAAGGATATCTGTGAGGTGGACGTCATGCCCGCCCTCGGTACCCACGTACCGATGACCGAGGAGGAATGTGAGCTCTTTTTCCTTGGCAAGGTCCCCTTTGACCGTATTCTCGTCCACAACTGGCGCACCGACGTTGTGAAGATCGGGGAGGTCCCCGGTACCTTTGTCAGCGAGGTTTCGGACGGGCTTGTGGATACCCCCATTGACGTTGAGGTCAACAAGCGCATTATGGACCCCTCGTACGATCTCATCATCTCGGTCGGCCAGGTCGTGCCGCACGAGGTCGTGGGCATGGCCAACTACTCGAAGAACATCTTTGTCGGCTGTGGCGGCAGCAGCATGATCAACAGCTCGCATATGCTGGGGGCCTTCTACGGTATGGAGCGCATCATGGGGCGCGACTTCTCCCCCGTGCGCCGCGTTTTCGACTACGCGCAGGAAAATTTCATGAAGGAGGTCCCCCTGCTCTACGTCCTCACCGTTACCACCAATACGGGGGACGTCACCAACCTCCATGGACTTTACATCGGCAACCGCCGCGAGCTTTTTGAGATGGCCGTAGCACACAGCCAGGAAAAGAACCTCAATCACATGGACCGTCCGCTTAAGAAGGTGGTCGTTTACCTCGATCCGCGCGAATTCAAGAGCACCTGGCTCGGCAACAAGGCGGTCTACCGCACCCGCATGGCGATCGCTGACGGCGGTGAGCTTATCATCCTGGCGCCCGGCGTTAAGATGTTCGGCGAGGATGCCGAAAACGACCGCCTGATCCGCAAGTACGGCTACGTGGGGCGCGAGCGCATCCTTGAGCTCGTCAAGGAAAACGCCGACCTCCAGGAAAACCAGTCGGTAGCGGCACACCTTATTCACGGCTCGTCCGACGGGCGCTTCAAGATCACCTACTGCACCGAGCTGCTCACCGAGGACGAGGTCCGCGGTGCGGCCTTTGACTACATCCCCTATGCCGACATCGTCAAGAAGTACGATCCCGCCAAGC